>CAYTVM010000279.1:0-3151 GCA_964441685.1 uncultured Atribacterota bacterium
ACTCTAAAAAAGATCCCAGCCATAGAATTGGGGTTAAGTGCTGAT
The DNA here is from genome assembly GCA_964441685.1 of uncultured Atribacterota bacterium. Taxonomy (GTDB): domain Bacteria; phylum Atribacterota; class Phoenicimicrobiia; order Phoenicimicrobiales; family Phoenicimicrobiaceae; genus Sediminicultor. The sequence continues at coordinate 46 of CAYTVM010000279.1, forward strand.
ACAGAAATTGCAGACTATTTGAAAGAATTAACCGACTATACCTTTTTAACTAATTCAGATGCTCACTCCCTACCCAAGATCGGCAGAGAATATAATATAATTGAACTGGAGAAGGCAAATTTTAAAGAGATAATTTTGGCATTGCAGAGAAAAGAAGGAAGAAAAATATCTGCCAATTACGGCCTTGACCCAAAACTGGGTAAATATCATCGGACTTTTTGTGAAATCTGTAATCATACTACCACTAGCAATCCCCCAGTTTACAATTGCGAAAAATGTGGAAGCGATAAAACGGTAAAAGGTGTTTTTGATCGGATTGTAGAAATCGGAGATTGCCAAACTTCTATTTCTCCTTCTCATCGTCCACCTTATTATCATCAGGTTCCTTTGGAATTTGTGCCCGGCATAGGTAAAAAGACCCTGAATAAATTATTTGGTTATTTTGGTACTGAAATGAATATATTGCATAAAGCTTCTTATCAGGAGATCAGTCAGGTAGTCGGATTTGAAATTGCTAAAAATATAATTTCAGCTAGAAAGGGACTTTTAAAGTTAAGTCCAGGTGGTGGAGGTAGGTATGGAAAGGTCAAAAAGGAAGAAAAAATATCCCGAGAAAAAAATTTACAGCTAAATTTTTAGTTTTATTTTCTGATTTTTTTAAAAATAATAAAGTAAGTTATCTTAAACTAGTTGATTTATATTAAAAATTATCAACTAGTATTTTTTTAAAAATATTTTAAAAAAAAAGAGGAAAATTAAAACATTTGTAGAATATATTAATATAAAGGTAAATTGAGGAATTATAAAAAAGAAAATATTACATTCATTATATTAAAAGATAATAATATGTAGGTGATTTATATTTGAGGTTTTCAGCTGATTTACTGGAAGAAATAAGGAATCGTTGTGATATTGTGGACGTTATTTCAGAATATGTACATCTAAAACCAGCGGGAAAGGGATTTAAAGGATTATGCCCTTTTCATGGAGAGAAAACCCCTTCTTTTATGGTTAATCCTGAAAAGCAGTTATTTCATTGTTTTGGTTGTGGAGAAGGGGGTAATGTTTTTAATTTTCTTATGAAATATGAGAAATTTAGCTTCTTTGAAGCAGCGAAAATGTTAGCCAAAAAATCAGGTGTATCTCTTCCTGTAGATGAAGAAAAAGAAAATTTTCTTGATAGAGAAAAAGAAAGATTGTATAAATTAAATAATCTGGTTGCAAATTATTACCGAGAATATCTATTTAGGACTAATCAAGGGAAAAAAGTAATAAATTATTTTAAAAAAAGAGGAATTAATGATACTAGTGTCGAAAAGTATAGATTAGGTTATGCTCCCCCCGACTGGGATGCATTAACTAACTTTTTAAAGAAAAAAGAGTATTCTTACGAAGAGCTAATTAAAGCCAGAATAGTAAATAAAAGCAAAATAGAGGGAAAATATATTGACTATTTTAGAGATAGAATAATTTTCCCTATCTTTAACTTATCGGGAAGGGTAATAGGCTTTGGAGGCAGGGTTCTAGATGATTCTTTACCCAAGTATATAAATTCTCCGGAAACGTTAGTTTATAATAAAGGAAGTAATTTATACAGTTTAAACTTTGCCAAGGAAGATATCCGAAAAAAGGATTACTTAATTATTGTAGAGGGTTATACCGATGTTCTGGTAACTCAGCAATACGAATTTAATAATGTAGCAGCTTCCCTGGGAACAGCTTTAACTACTAAACAGATAGACTTAGTAAAACGGTTTACCGATACGGTTTTAATCGCTTACGATGCAGATTCAGCCGGTAATATGGCCACTATTAGAAGTTTGGATTTATTGGTAAAAGCTGGCCTTGAAGTTAAAGTAATAGATTTACCACAAGGTGATGATCCAGCTGATTTTTTAATTAAAAAAGGAAAAACAGCTTTTCAAAATTTAATTGATGGGTCGCTTTCCTTGATAGACTATAAGTTAAAACTTTTATATTCTAAATATGGGTTTCAAAGTGTAGAAGGAAAAGTAAAAATTATAAAAGAAATTTTACCTACCTTAGCCTTAATTGAAACTGATAATGAGCTAACAATACAAATTGAAAAAATATCCAAAAAATTAAAATTACCAGAAAGTTCAATTAGAACTGATTTTAGAAAATATAAGAGGGGGTTAAAAGGATTTACACCCAGTTTTATTAATCCGGATTCTGAGTCTGGGAACATTAAAGCGGAAAAAATTCTCATCGGGTGCATGCTGGAAAATGAAAAAATTGGCCGGGATATTTTAAAAAAGTTGAAAGCAGAAGATTTTTCAGTTCTGATGCATCGTCGAATTGTAGCAGCAATTGAAAAAATTTTAAAAGATGATAAAATAGTAAATTCTCAAAAAATTATTGATTATCTAGCCGATGATAAAGCAGCAAAATTAATTTCCAAGATTTTAATAGAAGAAACCATAACCTTTGACGAAAAAATAATCTCCGGATATATAGATACCATAAATAATTATAAGTTGATTCAAGGGAGAATAAATCTCGAAAAAAGAACAAAAATGCTTGATGAAAAGATAAAAAAATCAGAAAAAATAGAAGAGGAAGATTTAAAAAAATTACGGGAAATTGTTCGAGAAATAAAAGGTCAAAATAATAATTAATATTTTACATTTACTATTTATATGAGTATATAATTTACTTTTAAAAAGGGAAGTTCAGTTATGGGAAAAAGGAAAATAATGAAAGATTTAATTAAAGAAGGAAAAGAACAGGGATACTTAACTTACAAAGTAATAGAAAAATATTTAGCAGAAGATATTTTTGATTTGAGTAAAGTGGAAGATTTATATGATATTCTAAGTGAATCTGGAATTGATTTAGTTGAAACAGAAGAAGAGGGTAATTTATTAGCCAAGGATAAAGGTATTGGAGAGAAAGACGATAAAATTCATCCTTCTAAAGAAAGATTAGACTTAGAAGTAGAATTAGCGAAACAATTAGAGTTAGATGATCCCGTAAAAATGTATTTGAAGGAAATAGGGCAGATAAGGTTATTAAGTGGCAAGCAAGAGGTAGAGTTAGCCAAAAGAATACAAAAAGGAGATCACGAAGCCAAGAAAAGATTGGT
>CAYTVM010000280.1:0-3136 GCA_964441685.1 uncultured Atribacterota bacterium
CAATGGCTGAAATAGGATGAATATGACGACCAACAAGAATATCACAAACATCATTGCATGCTTTTTTCATTTTCAAAGCAAGCCGAACTACCTGATTATGTGATTGGATTAAAGGGACAAAACTCTTTACCCCCAGTAAATCCGGCGCAACCAGAAGATAGATATGAAGAATATGGCTATCCAGATTTTCCATATGCAGAAGAAATTTTCTTATTTCAAGGGTTTGTTTGGAAGGTATAAATCCAATCGCATCCTCAGCTGCTTGGATGGAAGCCAAAGTGTGCCCGCAAGAGCAGATACCGCATATGCGTGAAGTAATATGTTGAGCCTCAAAGATTGACCTGCCCTGAAGCATGCCTTCAAAGAAACGCGGGGCTTCAACAATTTGAAGTTCGCATTTCTCTAGAATTCCTTCTTTTACATTAACCACAATGTTCCCGTGGCCTTCTACCCTGGTTAGATATTCAACATTTACATTAACGGTTCTCTTACTCATCTTTATCCTCATCTAATTCTCTACATTTATTATACATGTTCATTTTATTCAGAATCAAAGCCAGGGGAATATTATATTTTTTAATCACATCTTTTGCCCCTTTTTCATTGGGATTGGAAACCATCCCCCGGCAGCCGTAACATATATTATTATTGTTGATACACCAGGAATTACACCCGGCCCGGGTAATCGGTCCAAGACAGGTTAGTCCACGGTCATACATACAAACATTTTCATTTAATTTACATTCCACGCACACCGAGTAATCCGGTACTTGATAAGGAAGTCCGGCCAACACGGCTTTCATTACCTTTAAAAATTCCGGGATATATACCGGACATCCGTGAACAAAGTAATCCACTTTGACAACTTGATGAACTGCGCGTGTTTTTATGGTATCAAAATATTTGTAGTCTTCCCCGTAGACTTCTTTTCTTATATCCTTTAATTTAAAATTATTTTTCATACCGTTCACACCACCAATTGTGGCACAGGAACCGTAGGCAATTAAAATCTTTGACCTATCTCTAATTTTTTTAATGAGTTCAACCGCATGTGTGGTAGTGATACTCCCTTCAATAATAGCAATATCATATTCTCCATCCCATTTTTCAGACATCGCTTCACGAAATTCCACGACATCAACAACGCCAAGCAGGTCAAGAAGTGTTTCACCCATATTGGTTACCTGTAATTGACATCCTTCACAACAGGCAAAATCAAAAAATGCAACTTTTGGTTTGTTCATCATATACTCTCTTTTATATTTTTAATTTGGTCGTAAGAAAAAATGGGGCCATCCTTACAACAATAAAAGCGGTCAATCTGACAATGCCCGCATTTACCAAGCCCGCATTTCATATGTCTTTCAAGGGATACCAGGATTTGTCTCTCCGGCATTTCTTTTTTTAAAAGTTCCCTGATAACATACTTGTACATCACCGATGGACCAACAATCAGAGCAAAAGTTCTTTCCGGAACCAGATCAATACCGGGTATAAGTGATGTTATTAATCCAATATTACCCTTCCAATCGGGATCGCCCCGGTCTACAGTACATTCAAAATTTAAATCTGTCTGTTTTGACCAACTATTAAAATCGTCACTAAATAGCATATTTTCCGGACTACTACATCCTAAAAGAATAGTGACTTTGCCAAATTCTCTACGATTATCAATGGCATAATTAATTACAGAACGTAAAGGAACAATCCCTATGCCTCCAGCTATAAAGAGTAGGTCGCTGCCTTCCAAAATATGTATCGGAAATCCATTACCAAAAGGACCACGTATACCTACTTCATCTCCTTCTTTTAAATCATGTAAAACCTGGGTTAATTTTCCGACATTACGTATAACCAGCTCGAAAGAACCTAATTTGGTAGGAGAAGAAGAAATTGAAAAAGGAGCTTCTCCAACACCCAGCAAGGAAAGAACAACAAATTGTCCGGGAAGATGATTTAAATTTTCCTCTTCAGGAAGGATAATTTCAAAAAGTTTTTCCATTTCGGTTAACTTTTTTATGCGAATAATTTTTCCCACTTTTATATCATATTCCGAAACTTTCAATTTTAAAGTTTTCATACTAACTCCTATACCCTGCATTGGGATTTTCCATTCCCTGTTCTTTTGCTAGTTGAGTTAAAGTCTCTTTCAGATTTATTTTAGCCATACATGTCCGGCTACAACGACCACATCCGGTACAAAAAAAACGTGAAAATCTATCGATTGGATAACGAAACTTGCGGAAATAACGGTGACGCTGCCTTGCGGCCCTTTCAGGACGAAAATTCTCCCCACCGGCTACTTTTGCAAAATCTTCATTCTGGCAGGAATCCCACTTCCTATAACGGTATCCGGTTTTAAGGTCGAGAGCTGATTCATCAATAATATCAAAACAATAACAGGTTGGACATACATTCGTACAGTTACCGCATGCCAGACATTTTTTTCCCAATTCATCCCATATTTTGCTATCGTACACCTTATCAAAAAGCTCCGGAATTTTTTCATATTCAATGGGTACTTCATTTTTTTCAAATATTTTTCTTTTTCTTTCTCTTAAATCATTAAGTGATTCTATGTCGGACTCATCTGCTTTTTTAATAAATGCCGATTTTTTTATCAGTTTTTCGCCCAAGAAAGTATGCATATGGATGATAAATTTACCATTTTCCAGATTGGTAAAAAAAAGATCATAGCCACCTTTTGGAAGATGATTCTGCATTAATCCACACGAAGCATATTCATCACAATAATTATTACATTCATAACCGATAATAATAATTTTATTTTTTCTAATATTATAATTTATATCTTTGGGATGTTCCGAAAAAGCAATATTTAAACACTGTATTCCGGCTAAATCACAGGTATGAACTCCAAACAGGACCATTTCCTCATATTCTACGACTCTTTTCATGTTCTGACCTTTGGAAATATCATAGGTTGCAATGGTCTCAATTTGGGGCATAAAATATTTTTTAGGGGGTAAGATGGTGGGAATATAATTCAGGGAAATTTGATCACCGGAGGTCACTTCTTCGAAAGCGAACTGATGATAACCTTTTGCAACAGGAGCTACGACTTTTTGCTCACTGGCAATCTCAGAGATAAAATCATTAAAATATTTTTTTTCCA
>CAYTVM010000281.1:0-3113 GCA_964441685.1 uncultured Atribacterota bacterium
AGTAGCTTCTATCAGGGTATAGCCGAAAAATCTTTTTAAAACCTTAAACCGAGTGATTGCTTTCCTACTCTTTCCTTCTTCTGTCACTGCCATTTTTTTTCTATTCTTCAGATTTCTGCCGATAGGTGCATCGATCATTCCGGAATCATCTTTCAGATTACCATGAACTAAGGCAATATATTTTTTGGTAACCTGATGCTCTTTCATCTGCTTTGACAAATCAAGATGTGCCAAATCATTTTTTGCAACCACTATCAGACCGGAAGTATTTTTATCCAGGCGGTGCACAATTCCCGGTCTGATCACTCCACCTATCCCTGATAAAGAATCCCTGCAATGATGAAGCAGGGCATTCACCAGAGTACCGGAACGTATTTTCCCTGCAGGGTGAACAATCATATCGACGGGTTTATTAACCACTACCAAATATTCATCTTCGTAAATTATATCCAAGGGGATTGCCTCTGCCTCAATTTCTAATTCTTGCTGTTCGGGCGGGACAAAATTTATCACATCCCCATATTTTAATATATAGCTTGGTTTGCCTGGAAGGCTATTCACTCTGATTTTGCCCTGGGTGATTAAATTTTGAATTTGGGATCTGGAGGGGTATATTTCTTGCTGAGTTAAATAGAGGTCAAGCCTAATCTTATCTTCGCCTGAAAATATTAGATTTTTTTCTTTTTCTGTCATTTATCAGAAGACGATCCTTTGATAAGTTTTTTCTTTACGTTTGAATTTGATTTATGGTTTTATAGGGGCACGATGCATCGTGCCCTCTGCCTTTTTGTGGTAATCTAACCATCTTGAGTATATAACAAAATCAGCTGAAAACTCAAGTTATTTCAATATATATGTGACAGTGGAAGGTTGTCTCTGCTCAGATACAATAGACAAGATAGATATTTGATAGATTTTTAAAAAAGAAGTATATTTTTATTCATTTTTGTCTTTCAATATGTTTTGAGTATAACTAACCAATTCTTTTAATGGTATCGGTTTCCTTAAAAAACCTGCAGCGCCTTCCTCAATGCACATTCTTGCAACTTTTTCTTCAATCAGTTTCCCGGTAAAAAACACTATTTTTGTTTTTGGAGAAATTTCTTTTATCTTTTTAAATATAGAAATACCGTCCATTCCCGGCATAATGATATCCAGATATATTAAATCAAACTTTGTCTTTCTGCATAAATTATACGCTTTTTTTCCACTATCTGCGGAAGTTACGGAATAACCTTCTTTATCTAGAACCTTTTTAAACAATTGTCCTATCTCAACCTCATCATCTACGATTAAAATCTCAGCTTGTTTGAATTTTATTTTATTATTTTTAGCTACCTCTACTACTTCTTTAGGCAGAACCTCCATTATATTAATATTTTTCGTTACAGATAAAAGTACGGTAAATGTTGTCCCTTTACCTTTCACACTTTCCGCCTTTATTACCCCATTATGCGCTTTTATGATTCCATACGAAACGGCTAAACCCAGACCTGTACCCGGTATTCCATTTTTTTGCTGCCTACTTGTCGTAAAAAATGGAGTAAACAATCTAGGTAAATCCTCTTTACCTATTATCTTACCTGTATTATGAAACTGGATTTTTATAAATTTTCCTTCCTTTTCTACTTTTATCACCAACTTCCCACCTTTAGTCATTGCATTTTTTGCATTGATAATCAGGTTCAAAAAAACCTGCTGTATTTGACCCACATCTATTAAAGTTCTTGGAATATTTGAATAATTTCTTACCACGGTAATTGAATTATTTTCCAGATCTCTGTTTACCAATCCAATCACTTCTTCAATGACCTCTATCAAATCTACTGACTCCTTTTTAAGTTCGATTCTTTTGGTAAATGTAAGCAGCTTTTTCACAATCTGGGCTCCCCTGTTTGCGCTCTTAACAATCACCTCCAAGGATTTCTTTACCTCCTTCTCATTCCTTATACCTTTCGCATATTCTGCACTACCGCCTATAATACTCAGTAGATTATTAAACTCATGCGCAATTCCAGCCGCTAACTGACCTGCTATAGCCATTCTTTCAGAATGGATAAGATCTACTTGCTTGCGCTCGGTGATGTCCATTCCGATAATCGCCAACCTGGTGATTTTTTCTTCCGAGTTGAAAATCGGGTAAAGTGAATTCAAAAAAGTCCTTTCTAAACGCTTATCTTCAAAATAAAGAGGCTTGCCATTCTTGATCACCTTCTTCACCTGTAACTTTCGGTTTTTAGCCATATTGGGAGGTAGAAACTCATAAATATTACCCCGCAACAGTGTTTCTAGATCCATATTTAAATGTCGAGCTAATGATTCATTAGCAGTAAGAATGCTTCCTTTCAGATCCATTAAGAGGATCGATTCCGTTGACGCGTTCATAATGGCCGCAAGATTCCTTTCGCTTTTGCGCAGCGTTTCCTCTATCTGCTTATGTTCGGTGATGTCGCTTATCACATTATAACACAAGGTATCTCCGCTCTCTCTCTCCTGTGCTATAGTCGACTCCAACCGTACCCAGAATATGGTGCCGTTTTTTTTCACTAGTCTCAGATCGCACACCTGCGGTGTACCTGTTTCAAAAAGTTGTTTACGATGATGATAATAGATGTCCTGATCCTCGTGGAAGATAAAGCAGGTTAATGACTTCTTGATCAAAGCGCTTCTCGCCACACCCAGTAAACTGCCTGCCGTGAGATTTGCTTCCTTGATCAACCCTCCTTCGCTAAGAGTGAAATATCCCACCGGAGTCAGATCGTAAAGATTGAAATACCGCACCCGTGAGGATTCAAGTTCCTCCTGCGTCCGGTGTAACGACTCGTTCTGCATCTCCAGTTCGATCTGATGCACCTGCAGTTCATGGATCAACTGCCGCTGTTCCTCGGGTAACAGCGTTTCCAGATTTTCCGATAACTGTGGGGTTTTTCCCCGGGCTATCTCCTCTGCCTGCCAGCGCAAATTGTCCGGCCGGCTTAAAGAACCTATCTTTTTTTTAGTCATGATTTTTTTTCCTTTTGTATTTGGTCATTCTTATAATTTTTTTTATCTGATATCCTTCGCACGGTGGTAGTAATGGCATATATCTTCCCGGCCTCATCTTTCACCGCAGT
>CAYTVM010000282.1:0-3106 GCA_964441685.1 uncultured Atribacterota bacterium
CTTATATATTCTATACTATGGTCAATAGCTGACTTTATTTTCTCAATTTCCATTTCTTGTACTTTTTTAGAAAAAGGTTCAAAAGAAATATCTCCCGTATAGCCAAGATTAAAGAGTAACTCTATCTGTTCCTTGGTTCGAAGCCTATCTTGTTCGGTTACTAAAACACGATGTTCATCTCTATATTCATTAACAGGAATATTAGATTCTACTCCGGAGATGTGAACTAATCCGGTATAAGAGATATCATAGTCATTTTTAATTGTATCAAAGGCATCAGGACCAATATGATGATGAAAGGTGTCATGAACAATTTTATAGACAGGATAACCCGATTCTTGAATAGCTTCCATTGCGATAACTATCGATCTAAGAGAACATTCCTCAAACCCCAAGGGTTCTAAATAACCTTGTATGCCGTTGTCATGAAATAAAGGACCAAAAGATTTTAAAGCTTTTACTGTTTCTTTGAAAATTTCCTCTGAACTCCTTTTATCATTCATATCATTGTTAGGGCATAACACAATAGCTTTGCAGCCAATAAATTGTGAAAGGTCAGTTAATTTTTTTAATTCCTCTATGGTCTTGGGGAGAATAGCACCTAAATTAAATTTTTGCAAGGCATTGATGGTTAGTATTTCTACTCCGTATTTTTTGATAAGTTCTTTTAGCTGTTCCGGGGTATAGTCATCGATGATCTTCCCTCCGGGAAGGTCATTGCGTAATTCGATTTTGTTTAAATCCAGATCTTTACTCAATTTAAAGAAATCTTCTAATTTCAATTTGGGATAAATGATTCTATTCAAACTAATTCTTGATCTATTAATCATTCTATATCCTCCGCCTTTTTTTATAAATATTATTTTAAACAAATTATGATCGAACTTTTTTTGGGGTATTTTATTTTAAATTCTGTCAAATATTATTATAACATATTGTTTTATAAGTTTCATTTATAAAAAAGGAGGTAAGCTAGAGCTATGGGTACTATAATAATGACAAAGAGATTATTTTTCTTGACATACATGGTAATTTAATATATTATATATTTTAAATTTATAATGAAAAATATTAAAGAAGATATAAGTAAGTAAACTAGTTGTAATAGAGAGCCAATGGTTGCTGTGAATTGGTAGCTTAAGTTTACCGAAGATCTCACCTTCTAATATCATAGGTGAAACTCTAAAGTAGCCTATGACGCTAAGAGCGTTATACACTATCTAATGAGAGTAAAGATATTTATTATCTTTACTGAATTAGGGTGGTACCACGAATAACTTTCGTCCCTATTTTAGTCTTAATGGACTAGGATAAAGGCGGAAGTTTTTTAGTTTTTGAGAGTAAGTCCAGGGTTCTGTCTAATTAATTGTGATTAGAGTCTGGACCGAGTGACGTAATTTATTTATTGGGGCATTTTAATATATAAGAAAATAAATGAGGAGGATAGAATATGCGTAGTGATGTAATAAAAAAAGGCGTAACCAGGGCACCCCATCGTTCCTTGCTTAAAGCATTAGGAATTACCGATGAAGAAATGAACAAACCCTTTATCGGCGTTGCTCAGGCAGCGAATGAAATTATTCCCGGTCATCTCCATTTAAAACATATTGCTCAGGCAGCAAAGGATGGTATAAGAATGGCAGGAGGCGTTCCTTTTGAATTTTCTACCATAGGGATATGTGATGGGATAGCGATGAATCATGAAGGAATGAAATATCCTTTGCCCAGCAGGGAATTAATCGCAGACTCTATTGAAGTGATGGCCAAAGCCCATGCCTTTGATGCCTTGGTCCTTGTTCCCAATTGCGATAAAATAGTCCCGGGAATGATTATGGGAGCTATCAGAGTCAATATACCAACTATCGTAATAAGTGGCGGACCCATGTTGGCCGGGTTTTGTCAGGGAGAAAATATTGCTTTAAGTAATGTCTTTGAAGCAGTAGGAAAATTTCAAACAGGTTCTATCAGTGAAAAACAATTAAAAGAAGTAGAAGATTATGCCTGTCCGGGCGTTGGTTCCTGTGCCGGCCTGTATACTGCTAATTCTATGAATATTTGGTCAGAAGCAGTCGGTATAGCCCTCCCCGGTAACGGAACCATTCCAGCGGTTGATGCCCGTAGAATCAGATTAGCCAAACATGCCGGAATGAAAATCATGGAATTATTAGAAAAAGAAGTGAACTTTTTAGATTTGATAACTAGAAAGTCCATAGAGAATGGCATTGCTGTAGAGATGGCCTTGGGAGGCTCTTCCAACACCATGCTTCATTCTTTAGCGATTGCCTCTGAAGCAGGTATTCCTTTTAATATAGATGATTTTAACCGCATAAGGGAACAAGTCCCCCAGCTATGTAGTCTTTCTCCGGCTGGCTCTTATTACATCCAGGATTTGGATAGAGCAGGCGGCATTTCTGCTTTGTTTAAGGAGCTGAGCAGGAAGAAGATCATTCATTTAGGAGAGATGACCGTCACCGGCAAAAACGTCGGCCAGAATATTGAAGATGCTCCCACCTTAGACAATAAAGTAATAAGAACCATAGAAGATGCCTATAATCCCAAAGGAGGTATTGTATTTTTGAAAGGCAATTTAGCCCCTCAAGGTGGCGTGGTAAAAAGTTCGGCGGTTCACCCTGATATGTTAAGACATGAGGGTCCTGCCAGAGTATTTGAATCAGAAGAAGAGAGTACCAAAGCCATATTAGAAGGCAAAATTAAAAAGGGAGATGTGATCGTCATCCGCTATGAAGGACCAAAAGGCGGTCCCGGCATGAGGGAGATGTTAACCCCTACTTCGGCTATCGCTGGTATGGGGTTGGATAAAGAGGTGGCCTTGATTACCGATGGACGTTTTTCCGGTGCTACCCGGGGAGCCTCTATCGGACATGTAGCACCGGAGGCAGCCATGGGAGGACCCATAGCTATTGTAGAAGAAGGGGATATGATTGAAATCGATATACCAGAGAAGAAACTAAATATTAAATTAGAAGAAGATGAGATAAAAGAAAGATTAAAGAAATTAAAGTTACCTAAATCTAAGGTAAAATCAGGCTATCTAAAATATTACACTGATTTAGTGGGTTCTGCCGATAAAGGTGCCGTACGAAGG
>CAYTVM010000283.1:0-3091 GCA_964441685.1 uncultured Atribacterota bacterium
TATCTTTTTATTTAAACCAGCCATTTTCATATATTTTATAATAATTCTACGTATATTTCTCGCTGATAATCTTCCTCCAAAACGATTTAACAATAATGCATCCAGATCATTTTTATTTATAGATACATTTTTTCTAAATATATTTCTACTGGCTAAATATTCTTCTACAGCATGTATACTAGGATTACTCAAGGGTAAGATTCTTTCCTTTGAACCTTTTCCAAATATTCTAATCGTTTTTTCATACAGATCTATATCATGAACATTTAAATGCACAAGTTCACCAACTCTAATTCCAGTACCATAAAGCAATTCAAGGATTGCCCTATCTCTAATACCAAGTAGTGTATTTAGAGGTGGTGTTTCGATAAGTTTGTTTACTTCTTGCGAATATAAAAAATAAGGTAACTTCTTATTTATCTTGGGCGTTATCAAATTAATCGTAGGATTAATTTTAATAATTCCTTCCCTTAATAAAAATTTAAAAAAAGACCGGATTGTAGACACTTTTCTGGCAATACTTCTTACCGAGTAATTGTTCTTCTTCAAATATACAATATATTTTCGCATAATACTTCGGTCAATATATTGTACACTGGGTACTTTTAATATTTTATCATCCTTTAGATATTTTAATAATTGCATTAAATCATTTCTATAGGAAACAATGGTATTATTAGAATAGTTCTTCTCATTCTTTAGAAATAAAATATATATTTCTATATGTTTTTCCAAACCTAAACACTCCAATTTTTATTTTTTAAGGAGCAAATTTTCTTTTTGTACCGTAAGTAATTATTTTAATGTTTGCTGCTGTTTTTAAATTATTTTTTATCCTTTTTTGCGAAATCTTTATAATCACAAGCAGGATTACTGCATTTGTAATAAAATCCACTTTTTTTATTATGACTTGATACTAAAATAGAATTGCATTTAGGACATCTTTTATTAACCGGCTTATTCCAGGTCATAAAAGAACACTTGGGGTAATTACTGCACCCGTAGAATACCCTCCCCTTTTTGGTTTTTTTTCTAACAATCTCTCCCGTACATCCTTCCTCAGTGCAAGACATGCCAATTTTATCCAAAAAGGGTTTTGTATTTTTACATTTGGGAAAATTCGAACAAGCTAAAAATTTACCAAAACGTCCATTTTTTATTAACATTTTATTTCCACATTTATCACATATTTCATCACTGAATACTTTTGGCATTGTAATTTTTTCTGCATTATTTCCTTTTTCCAAATCACTGGAAAATGCCTTGTAAAATATTTTTAATACTTCTTCCCACTTTTTTTTATTAGACTCGACTTCATCAAGCTGTTTTTCCATTTTTGCAGTAAAAGCAACATTTACAATATCGGGAAAATATTGAACTAAAAAAGAATTTACTGTTATTCCCAATTCTGTAGGTATAAATTTTTTGTCTACTTTTTCCACATATGTTCGATATTGTAAGGTTCCGATAGTTGGTACATATGTACTCGGTCTACCTATCCCCTCTTTTTCTAGTATTTTTACCAGGCTGGCTTCTGTATATCTGGGAGGAGGTTTGGTAAAAGATTGTTTTGCTTCTATTTTTAGCAACTTAAGTTTATCTTTTTCTTTAATGTCAGGTATTCTATCTAAATATTGATTGTTTTCGTCATAGATAATCATATATCCCTTAAACAATATTTTAGAACCGGAAGTCCTAAAGATATATTTTCCTGATTCTATATCTATAGTAATCTTTTCCAGATAAGCAGCCTTCATCCTACTGGCAATGAATCTTTGCCAGATTAAGTTATATAATTTATATTGGTCATTGGTTAGATATTTTTTAATTGATTCCGGGTGATTAAGTACATAGGTAGGTCTAATAGATTCATGAGCATCTTGAATATTTGCTTTTCCTATTTTATCTTTCCCTTTTTCTGAATTTTGAAATGATTTGGCAAATTCTTTACCGTAATGCTCTTCAATATATTTTTTGGCTTCACTCTTTGCCTCATCGGCTACCCTTACTGAATCGGTACGCATATAGGTAATCAAACCGATATTTCCTTTGTTACCCAAGTTGATACCTTCATACAACTGTTGAGCTATTGACATCGTTTTTTTAATAGAAAAATATAGCCTATTAAATCCTTCTTGTTGTAAGGTACTGGTAATAAATGGTGGTTGTGGATTTTTATATTCCTTCTTTTTGTTTATGTTTTTAATATATATATCCTGATTTTTTACTTCTTCGCAAATATTATTTGCTTCTTTTTCAGTATTAATCGTTGCTTTTTCAGAATCTATCGAAAAAAGCTTTGCCTCAAAAGGATCTGCCCTTTCATCTTCAATTTTTCTAAGCAGAGCGTTTATTGTCCAATATTCTTCTATTTTGAATTTAGTTATTTCCTCTTCTCTTTCACATATCAAGCGTAAGGCTACAGATTGCACTCTTCCTGCACTTAATTTTTTGCCAATTTTTTTCCATAATAATGGACTGACCTTATAACCCACCAATCTATCTAATAATCTCCTGGCTTTTTGAGAATCAACCATATTCAGGTTAATTTCTCTTGGATTTTTAAAGGACTGGGAAACTGCTTTTTCAGTGATCTCATTAAAGCTAACTCTGTTTTTTTCATTCTTAATATTTAATTTTTGAGCAATATGCCAGGCAATTGCTTCACCTTCTCTATCTGGATCACTCGCTAAAAATACTTTCTCTTTACCTCTGATGTTTTCTTGTAATTCTTTCAATATCCTTCTTTGTTTGGGGATAACCACATATTCTGGTTGGAAATTATTTTTAATATCTATTCCTAATTTTGTTTTAGGCAAATCAATTAAATGCCCCTTACTCGATTTAATAGTATAATCCTTACCTAATATTTTTTTTAATGTTTTTTCTTTGGTTGGCGATTCAACTATCACCAGATATTTAGTCATTTTTATTCCTTACAAATCTTTTTCTTATTCTTTTTCTATTTTCCTTTTAACCGATTATATAAATCTTGCGACCATGAAGGTAATATTATAGCGCCGTAAGGGCAATGTTCATCACAGCAAAAACAAGAAATGCATTTCTTTCTATCTGCTTCAGGAAATTTATT
>CAYTVM010000284.1:0-3091 GCA_964441685.1 uncultured Atribacterota bacterium
TGGGAAAAAGAATTACCAACGGGAATTACTATTCTTCCTTTTTCGTTTAATTGATTGATTAAACTTTTCGGTATTTCCGGAGCTCCGGCGGTGACTATAATGCCATCATAAGGAGCAAATTTCTCTAAACCCTGGCTCCCGTCTCCTACGATTATTGTAACATTTTTTAGGTCTAATTCTTTAAATATTTTTTCCGCTCTTTCAGCCAGAAGACTAAAACGTTCTATCGTATAAACCATTTTAGCTAATTTAGATAAGATTGCCGTCTGGTAGCCTGAACCAGCTCCTACTTCTAAAATAGTTTCCGGACCTTTAAGAGAAAGGCATTGCGTCATTAAAGCAACCATAAAAGGCTGAGAAATAGTCTGCCCCATACCTATAGATAAAGGGCAATCCAGATAGGCATTATTTTTTTCTCCCTCTAAAACAAATTTCTCCCGAGGAATACTACTTATGGCAGAAAGAACCCTTTCATCTCTAATGCCTCTTCCCTTTATCTGATGCTTTATCATCTCTTCTCTTGCTTTTTCGAAATTCATAAAAATCACTTCATTCTTTTTTATTAGTATCCGTTACCTAGTTTAACTCCCGAAAAAACGTTCTACAACATTATTACCCCTTATGGTTTTTATTATAATAAAGACAAGCATTGCTACCAGGAATCCAAGCAGTATACGAAAAAAAAAGATTGCCCCTTTAGTTTTCGGATGGTCGGTATTATACAGCCTTACTATAAATTTGGAAAGCACTAAAATTATAAAAGCCAAAATTAAAATTAAATATATCTGTTCACTCATCTCTTCAATTTCTCCGACCCATCATTACTCTATTTAAAATACCATTTTTTTGCCCAATCTTTGATTTTAGGCATCATTTGATAATTGGTTAAATCTAAAGAAAGCGGGGTGATAGACACTTTGTTATTGTAAATTGCTTCAAAATCTGTATCGGGTTCTATATTTCCTTCGGGTAACTCTCCTCCCAGCCAATAATGACTAGTACCCTTAGGGTCATCTATAATCTTTAATTCATTCTGATATACTCTTTTCCCGTGTCTGGTGACTTCTACTCCTTTAATCTTTTCATAAACAATATTGGGAAAATTAATATTTAAGACTAAATTTGGGGGTAAATTATTTTTCACCAGATCACAAGCTATTTTTTTAGTAAACAAGGCTGCCGATTCAAACTGAAAGTCTTCAAAACCGGCTAGGGAAACAGCTAAAGAAGGTATATTTCTCATCGCCCCTTCCATGGCTGCAGAAACAGTTCCCGAGTAAATAATATCATCACCCAGATTCGGGCCCTGGTTAATTCCTGATATAACTAGATCAGGCTTTTCATCTTTCATAATTTCCAATAAACCAACAATTACACAATCCGCTGGCGTACCATCCAGGGAAAATCCCCAAAAATTACCATTTACTTTTACTTTCTTAATTCTCAAAGGTTTACGCAGAGTCATAGCATGGCCTATAGTACTCCTTTCCCTATCGGGAGCAATAACTATCACTTTTGCAATATTATCTAATTGTTTTTTTAAAATTTGAATCCCTTCTGAATATATTCCATCATCATTAGTTAAAAATATTTTCATCGTTTACTTATTCTCATTTCTCCTTTTAAATATTTCGTCAGCTACTATAATTCCTGAGGTAGAAGCCTGAATAAGCCCCCGGGTTATACCGGCACCATCACCTGCAGCAAACAGATTAGTAACTTTTGTTTCCAAACAATCGGAAAGTTTCAAGCATGAAGAATAATACTTTACTTCTACTCCATACAATAAAGTATCTTTGGAATAAACCCCAGGAGCAATTTTATCCATAGCTTTTAACATTTCCAGGATTCCGAAAAGTATTCTATAGGGTAGGACGAAGCTTAAGTCTCCCGGAGTAGCTTCTTTTAACGTGGGAGTCACTATAGAGTGTTTGAGCCTGTTGGGCGTTGATCTCCTACCTAAATCCAAATCCCCCAACCTTTGCACAATAACCCCTCCGCTTAAAATATTTGCCAGGTGTGCAATATATTTTCCATAGGCAATCGGTTCTTTAAATGGTTCGGTAAAATTATTACTTACCAATATGGCGAAATTAGTATTATCAGTCCGATGTTCCTGATAGCTATGTCCGTTTACCGAAGCGATACCGTCATCAAATTCAGTAACCACTTCTCCATAAGGGCACATACAGAAAGTACGAACTCTATCATCAAACTTCTCAGTATAATAAATTAATTTTGATTCATATACCGCATCAGTTAGGCGTTTGGTAATAATAGCAGGAACTTCAACTCTTACCCCAACATCTACCGGATTATTAGCTATTTCTATACCCAGCTCTTCTGCCTGTTCTTTGAGCCATTCAGAACCAGCCCTCCCCGGGGTAGCTACTATATATTTTCCTTTTATTGTTTGACCTTTTACCGTTTTAATTCCTATTGCTCTTCCTTTTTCCACTAATATTTTTTCTACCTTGGTATCAGTCTTGATATCAATTTTGGTCTTTAAATAATCCTGCATTTTTTTTAGTATTTTTGTACATTTTTCTGTTCCTAAATGCCTGATCCTGGTGGGTATTAGTTTCAGTTTTGCCAGAGAAGCTTCTTTCTTTATTATATCTATCTCCTCTTCGTTTGCTCCGTAAACAGTTTTATTTGCCCCGAACTCAAGGTAAATATCGTCAGCATATTTAATTAATTTGGCTACTTTTTTTTTATCAATATAGTTATCTAGTTGTCCTCCAATTTCAGTAGATAAATTCAATTTACCATCACTAAAGGCGCCTGCTCCTCCCCATCCGGAAATTATTGCACAGGGAGAACAATGAAAACATCCACCATTTTTACTTCTCATCGGACACTCTCTTTTTTCAATCTCTTTTCCTTTTTCCAATATCAATACTGAAACATTATTTTTCCTGGTTAGCTCAAGAGCTGTAAAAATTCCAGCCGGACCTGCACCAATAATAATAACATCATATTCTTTCTTCTTCATATCATCGCACCTTTTGATTATTTTTTCATACGTATTAATTTTATAGTATTTTTAGATATAAGACAACTAAAATATAATTATTTTCTAAAAAGAAAA
>CAYTVM010000285.1:0-3080 GCA_964441685.1 uncultured Atribacterota bacterium
CTAAATTAAAAATGGAGGAAGCAAATGTTAAATCTATATCTTTGTATTGGCATCTGCATGGTTATATGGATAATCAATGGTAGATGGTTAGTCGAATCCATAAGGAATCATGTCACGAGTGAAATTTATACTCATATAGGACTGGGCGCATTTTTAACATTGTTAGCACTTGAATTGACTATTGGCATACAAGGTTCATGGTCACACTTTAATGTTAAATGGTTAGAAATTATTGGCTGGATTTTGTATGTGCCTGCGGCTTTTTTTGTCTTTGGGGCCATTGCTACTTTACAACACAAGGGAAAACCTGTCGGTGAGATGACTGAAACTACTACCATAATAACTACCGGAATATACGGTCTAATTCGTCAGCCGATGACATTGGGAATGTTTATTTGGTCTATTGCATTAATCCTGGTCTTCCAGTCAGTAGTTTCGATAATCTTTTGTGTGCCATCAGCGTTATGTTTCTGGATAGCCGCGAGTAAAGACACAGCCAATAATATAAAGAAATTTGGAGTTGATTATGAAGAGTACATGAGGAAAGTTCCCATGTGGAATGTTTTGGGAGGATTAAGAAGGAAGTTTTAAAATGCAAAGTGTGAATGAAAAATGAGTGGTTAATTATGTAAATATAAAAATACTAGTCCTCTATTTAACCTATCTAACAAAAAGGTCGTATAGGTGAGCTCTTGCAATATGATAAAATAGATAGCAGAGTAAATTTGCGGGGATATACTACAGTGAGCAGGGCGGTTAAAAAAGTGGTAAGATAAAAAGTGCGTCGAATGTCATATATGTGTGGAAGGTTAGGCGTTATTCTGGAATGGGAGATTAAATGAAAAATATAAAGACCATCGTTTATGACTATGGTGGAGTCATCAGTAAAAAGCAAAATAAAGAATTTGTCCATAAAATGTGTAAAATATTAAATATTCCAGAACAGCAATTTTTTTCATTTTATACCAAAGAAAGGAAAGATTATGATTCAGCTCTCATTGATGCAAAAACCTATTGGACCAAAACAATTCAATTAATAGATAGACAAATCGAATTAAAGGATATTGATCAATTGATTGAATTTGATATAAAGAGCTGGTTAGATATGAATACAGAAACCATAGAATATATTAAATCTATTAAAGACAAAATAAAATTGGTTTTATTATCAAATATGACAATTGAGGTTCTTGAAGAAATAAAGAACTTAGATTGGACTTGCTGCTTTGACACAAAAATATTTTCTTGTGAAGAAAAAACCTCCAAGCCAGATGATAAAATATATCATATTTGCATTAAAAAAGCGAAAGTAGAACCTCAACACATTTTATTCATTGATGACTCTAAAGAAAATCTTGTTGCTGCTCAAAAAATGGGAATAAATATTTTAGAATTCACAGATTGTGAAAATATGAAGAACATCATAGAAAATGAATACGTTTTTAAATAAATGATTGCAAAACAGTATCTAACAAATTGTTTAGGCTGAGATACTTTTATTTACATT
This sequence comes from uncultured Atribacterota bacterium, assembly GCA_964441685.1. GTDB lineage: Bacteria > Atribacterota > Phoenicimicrobiia > Phoenicimicrobiales > Phoenicimicrobiaceae > Sediminicultor. The sequence goes on from CAYTVM010000285.1 coordinate 1,508, forward strand.
TATTTTCTTAGAAAATCCCGGTACAATCATTATTTTACTGGCAATACCTGGAAGCTTATATTTAATTTATGGTTACAAGAAATTTTCAGCCGAGAAGAGAAACTCATAAATTTATTGACCCTACGTATAGGGAAGCACAAAGCAGGGTTTATTATTAAAAAAGTGTTTTATAATTATACACTCCAAAATCCAAAATCTTCCGGAGGGAAATAATATGAGTATAGATACATTAATTAATTCACCTCAGGCGTTTGTTTCATATAATGCACAACTTTATTTTACTAAAGATAATGATGCTTTATCAAAATTAAAAATGCTTGAAGATACAAGAATTATGAAATTAATTTCTGAATTAAAGAATTGGCCAGGTAAAGTGCTTAGTAGTCATAAAAGTGCTCAACAACCTTTTCATCAGCTTGCTTTCCTTGCAGATATTGGTCTATCAATTGATGATAATGAAATATATTCAATAATAAAAAAAATATTAGAACACAGAGACGAACAGGGTATCCCTCAGTTGCCAATGAATATTGGTACATCATACGGTGGTACCGGGAAAGATACATGGGCTTGGGCATTGTGTGATGCTCCCACAGTACTCTATGGATTGATTAAAATGGGCCATAGAAGTAGTGACATTGATAAAGCTGTCAGAATTTTAGCAAATCTTGTAAGAGAAAATGGTTGGGGCTGCAGTGTTTCAAAGGAACTCGGAACGTGGCACGGACCAGGAAAGAAAAATGATCCGTGCCCTTACGCTACTTTAATCATGATAAAATTACTATTACAATATAAAGATGAATATAAAAACGAAATATCCATTGGATGTAATAGCCTGAACACACTTTGGGAAAATAGCTTGAAAGATCATCCCTATATCTTTTATATGGGAACCGATTTTCGTAAGTTAAAACTTCCCTTCATATGGTATGATATTTTGCATGTGGCAGATGTACTTAGTCAGGCATTAAAAACTAAAATGAATACGTCTTTGGAAGATATGATTAAAATAATCAGAGATAAAACTGATTATGGGAATATATGCAGACCTGAATCTGAATATAGGTATTGGAAAGATTGGGATTTTGGTCAAAAGAAAATGCATTCAGAATGGATGGAATTTTGTATTCGAAGAATATTATCTAGAGTAACTAAAGTAAATTAGAATAATACTTTTAATTATATTTGATTAAATTTATCAATGTAGATGTCTAAAGCAAAGAAATTAACTACTCGATTGAATTCTTTACGGCAAGAAAAATATCATAAAAACTTATAGCTTGAATAATAAGTTTTTTCAGTATAAAATAACGGTTGTGTTTTTAAAAAGCGAAAGGGGTCAGCCTATTGAGACCTGATCCCATTTACATTTCATTTTCAATCTCTTAATAGTAGTGTATGCCAAATGTTGAGATTTAACACATGATTCATACGAATGGAGAATAAATATGAAACTGAAAGACAAAGTTGTGGTAATAACCGGTTCAACCCGGGGGATAGGCAGGGCAATTGCCCGCGCCTGTGCCCAGCAGGGTGCCAGGGTAGTCATTTCTTCCCGCAAAGAATCAGCAGT
>CAYTVM010000286.1:0-3071 GCA_964441685.1 uncultured Atribacterota bacterium
TGATTTGATTTCTATTTTCGCCTTCTATATATCCCATGAATCCACCTTCTTCTTTGTATTTATATGGTTATATTATACCATTTTTGTGGATTTATATTAAGCTAAAATGTTATACTTTTCACACAGTCTGACGGTTCGTTTGTCTTATTTAAATAGATAAATACAAAAGGATTATAGACCCTAATTATCTGCTAAATAATATTCAGGAGGCGAGTATGTATCATCCAAGATTTAAAGGTAATCATTACGAAATGGGGCAGAAAATGGGAAATATATTTAAAAGGTATCATGCTCAGTTTCCCATTAAACTCGATCCATTTCAAATTAAATTTGGTAAAGAAAGCGGCATTTTATTAAAACAGTATTTTCCCGAAGCAGCAGCAGAAATTAAAGGCATTACCGATTCAATAGGATATGATTATGAATTATTTACTTCCTGGATGATGTGTATGGGATGTTGCCTTGACCTTGACGATGGAGATTGCGTAGAAATTAGAGGATGTACAGCATTCAGTTTTGTACATGGTGGTCAAGTGTATCACGGAAGAGATAATGACCTGCCACCATTTTTAAAACAAGTCAGCAAAAGTATATATTATCAGCCTGAAAATAAAATGAAATTTATTTTAAACACATCATCTTTTGTCAACGGAGAGGAAGGCATTAACCAAGCAGGATTGGTTGTGGCAATGACTTTTGTTATGCCAAAATTAGAAGAAATAAGACCTGGAATCAATGCGGTATTTTTAGTTCGTTATCTTTTAGAAAATTGTAAAACCGTTCATGAGGGCATTGAAACCTTGAAAAAATTACCGATAGCTTCAAGCTGTAATATCATTTTAACAGATAAAAAAGGTGATATGGTGGTCGTAGAATGTAATCCACTAAAAATGCACATAAGATACCCCGAAAAAAATGAGGATGATGAAAAATTTATTATTACGGTAAACCATTTTACCTCAAAAGAGATGTGGAAACATGATGCGAGTAATCGTAATGTATATTTATCCAGCGAAAGATATCAAACGGCATTTACCGCTTTAAAGAATATTGACGACAACGATGGTGTTGAGTATGCTATAAATATACTCAGTGGAAAATACGGATTGATGTGTCAATATGATAAGGCATTAAATTTTGAAACTATTTGGTCTTCAGTCTTCGATATAACCAATAATAAGATATACAGGGCAGAGGGCAATCCTTTAAGGACTAAATTCATCGAGGATAAAAGATTGCAAATGATATAAAAAGTGATGACTAACTTTTTGTAAGTGCAATTGGCCTACTTTATACTAAGATTTATATATCCAGAAAAAAAGGGATCAGGATTGAATCATTTATGAGAGATTTTTGTACAGAGAAGAGGTTGAAATTGTGGCAGGAATAAAGCGTGAAGACATAAAGCCGGGTAGCAAAGTAAGCGTTGTACAAAAACAGGATCAGCGCTCAGGGAAATTGACGGATGGCATTGTTCAAAAGATTCTTACGAAATCACCTGATCATCCACATGGTATCAAGGTAATGCTGGAGGGTGGTATTGTTGGTAGAGTTAAAGAGATCCTTTAATGAAAAAATGTTATCAAAGATAAAAGGAGTTTAAATTTATGAAAAATATTAAATTTCTATTCTTTATTATCTGTTTAGTATTTTTCCTAAATGTCATTTTCTTGCATTGTTCTTTTGCCACGCTTTATATTGTCAAAAATCAAGAAGGAAACAACATTTGTATGACCAACAAAGAAGACCTGGTTTCTGAATATGAGAAGCTCGGATATACAATTTGGATTCTTGAAGCTGGTGGATTAACTCAAAAATCACTGGTACCTGATATTTTTTCTAAAGAATCTCAACCGCAATTAAAAACTGAATCAATAGATTTAGAACCTCAAACTAAAGGTGTGCTTCCATCAACAACAGAGTTAATACCAGCAGTAAAAACGAATGTTGAAAGGCAAAAAATGATAGAGATTTTTAAAGCAAATGCCTTAACTTGGTGGGGTAACAATTCTGAAATGGTAAATGATGAAGTTAAATTACAGACCGAAGCATATGACTGGACTGTTAAACAAACTACTTATGTTGACATCATGGCAAGGGTTCGCGAAAAGTGGGGCAATAATTATGCAATGGTTAAATATGAATACGAACAGCAAGTCGAAGCATATGAGTGGATTAGTCAACAAAAAGCCTATCCGGAAATTATGTTACAGGTAATAAAAGAGTGGACATATGATTATCCCAAGGTGAAATACAAATACGAACAACAAGTTGAAGCATATGAGTGGTTACAAAAAAATAAAAATAGAAATCCTGAAGCCTATAAACGCGCAAGTGATCAATGGGGAAATGATTATGTAATGGTAAAATACGAATATGAGAAAGAAATTTAGTCTTTTTAGATTTTAATCCTTTGAAATAAAATATTATGTTTAACTAATAGGTAAGACAAAGGACTTTTATTTGTCTTACCTATAGAAACTTATGGGGGCAAGACTTGCAATGCAATAAAAGATATACTAAATTGACCCCATGACCAGACCATTAAGTATAGAATTTAAAAGTGCTCTTTATCGTATTGCCTCTCCCTGTTACCTTCGATTTGTCGGCGAGACCTTAAGAGTTTATTTTAACAGTAGTTCCCAATAACCAACATCTATCCATTGATTAAACTTATATCCAACTTCTGTAAAATGAGCGACTTTTTTGAAACTAAATTTTTCATGCAAATGTTGGCTTTCCTTATTAGGCAGTGCTATACCACCTATAACTGCATGAATGTTTCTTTTCTTAAGATCATTTAATAGTGCCGTGTATAGTTTAGTCCCAATTCCTTTCCCCAGTTGACCGGCCTTCAAGTAGACTGATGTTTCAACAGAAAAACGATATCCGCTCCTACCTTTCCATTTGCTTGCATATGTGTAGCCAATGATTTCTTCATTTTTTATATAAACAAAAAATGGTAGAGACGAAGTAATTTCGACTATACGTTTTTTCATTTCTTTATAGGAAACAGGATTTTCTTCAAAAGTGATGATAGTATTTTGTATATAGTGGTTATAAATATCACA
>CAYTVM010000287.1:0-3055 GCA_964441685.1 uncultured Atribacterota bacterium
AAAATGGAGGGAAAGATATGAAAAAACAAAATATCGGATTGATAGGCTTAGGAGTAATGGGCCAAAACTTAATTTTAAATATGGAAGATAAGAGCTATTCAGTAGCTGTTTATAATAGAACAAGTACCAAAACAGAAGATTTTGCCAAAGGAGCAGCCCGGGGGAAAAATATATTTCCAACTTATTCTTTAGAGGAGTTTGTAAATTCTTTAGAATCTCCCCGGAAGATAATTTTGCTGGTAAAGCAGGGAAAACCAGTTGATGATTATATCGAAAAACTTACCCCTTTATTAGAAAAAGGTGATTTGATTATTGATGCAGGAAATTCTTATTTCAAGGATACGATAAGACGTAATAAAAAGTTAAACGACTTAGGATTATTGTTTATCGGAACAGGCATTTCTGGAGGAGAAGAAGGCGCCCTAAAAGGACCGGCTATCATGCCTGGTGGACAGAAAGAAGCTTATTCCTTGGTAGAAGACATATTCAAGAAAATTGCAGCTAAAGCTTATGATGGTGTTCCCTGCGTATCCTATATTGGGCCTGATGGAGCTGGCCATTTTGTGAAAATGGTCCATAATGGTATTGAATATGGAGATATGCAATTAATTGGTGAATGTGTTTGGGTATTTAAGAATGCTTTGAATATGAGTTCGGAAGAAATTGCCGGGATTTTAACCGGTTGGAATAGCAGCGATGATGTTCTTCGCTCTTATTTAGTAGAAATAACCGGGGAAAGTATGAAAGAAAAAGGTAAAAAAACTGGCGAGTACCTGGTTGACCGAACAGCAGATATTACCAGGATGAAAGGGACAGGCACCTGGACAGTGCAAAGTGCTTTGGAATTGTTAGTCCCCATTCCTACGATTACTGCTGCGGTTTTCTCTCGAGAGATGTCTCAAGATAAAGATTTAAGACTGAAAGTTTCAAAAAAAATATCTATTTTTAAAGAAAAATATGTGGGAGAAAAAGAGCAGTTCATTAAGATTGCCCATGATGCCCTATATCTGGCTAAAATTTCTTCTTATGCCCAGGGCATGTCTTTATTACAGGCTGCTTCCAAGGAATATAAATGGAACCTTAATTTGGGAGAAGTTGTTAAAGGATGGCGAAGTGGGTGTATCATCCGAGCCCAGTTTTTAGACGAAGTTACTAAAGCCTATGAGGAAAATCCAGGATTACCTAACCTTCTAACCGCTCCTCGATTCGCTGAAGTGGTGAAAAAAGATCTTAACAGATTAGCCAACTTTATCGAGATTGCTCATCGGATAAAAGTGCCTGCTCCGGCTATGAATAATGCCTTTGATTATATTCTTCAACTGGCCAGTCCGGTGATGGTATCTGCTCAGGTATCAGCCCTGCAACGAGATTATTTTGGAGCCCATGGTTACTTTAAACTTGTAGGATTAGATAATCCGGAAGTCATGACTACACCAGAGGGAAAAATGAGAGAGTTTCATACCGAATGGATGCTCCCCGGACGTCCGGAAGAAGAAATTTAAATAGTATATAGTCGATAGTATATAGTATACAGTAAAGAAAATAGAAATCAGGAGCCATAATTCTGAATTCTGACTACTGACTTCTGGATTCCAGAATAATTATAAAGATAAAAAAGTATTTAATGATGATTTTGTGAGGTAATAAAAAATTGCTTTCAATTGAGGATCTTAATGGAGAATTGACGGATAAACAATTAGAAGAAATTGTAAAGGAAAGTCTGAAAAATTTTAATTCAGTAAAAAAAGTTCTTTTAATTCATCCTGATTATACCAGGACAGACTTTACCGATAAATTAATTCCCCTTATATATCAAGAGCTAAAAAATAAAGGAATGACCAAAATTGATTCTTTAAATGCCGGCGGTACCCACCGGGCAATGACTGAAGAAGAGATCCGAAGTAAGTTGGGCCTTTCCTCTCAAATTAATTTTAATAATTATTACAACCATGAATATAGTAACCCTCAAAAACTGGTAACCGTGGGGGAGATTCCTGCTTCTTTTGTAGCGGAAAAAACTCAAGGTGAACTCTTTCAATCTATTCCGGTAGTGGTAAATAAATTAATTACGCAAGATTATGATTTGATTATTACCTTAAGTGGGACAGTTCCCCATGAAGCTGCCGGTTATGCGGGAGGACTAAAGGTCTTTTTCCCAGGAATTTCCGGTCCGGAAGTCATTGATTTTTTTCACTGGGCAGCGGTGCTTATCGGTATTCCTCAGATTATCGGTACCATGGATAATCCGGCCCGGGAAATTATAAATAAAGGCTCTTCCTGCGTTTTTACTAAAATAAAAACACCCACAATTTCTTTTAATATGGTCTTTAAAGAAAAAGAACATCAGGTAATATCAAAAGGCCTATATGTCGGTGTAGGATTTAATGGTTTTATCGAAGCCTATAAACAAGCAACAAAAGCAAGCTCTCAGCTTCATGTAGTTTATGTAGATAGACCTCTTGAGTTTGTTGTTCAGGTTATTGATAAAAACTATGATGAAATTTGGACTGCCGGTAAAGGTTCTTATAAATTACAAAGCTCCGGAGTAATGGCTCCAGGTGGAAAAATCGTTATTTATGCCCCTCATATCAAGTGTTTTCATTCTCGATCAAAGATGGATTTTGCCTTAAGGCAAATAGGTTATCATTGTAAAGATTATGTAAAGAAATATTTAGAATTAAATCCTGATTTTAGTAAAAATATAGCTGCCCATGTGATAAATGTTAGAGGAGCGGGGAGCTTTAATGTTAATTCAGGGAAAGAAGAATTTGACTTCAAAGTTATTTTAGCTACTGGAATTTCTAAAGATATTTGTGAATCAGTAGGATTGGGTTATCGAAATCCTGATTCAATTCACAGGAAAGATTTTATCGGACCAGGAAAACTGTGGATTGAAAATGGAGGAAAATATCTTTACAAAATAAAATAGTTATAATGGTATAGGAATTTCCTTTTTATGTAGTGATTCGATTCATCGAACCCGCAATGAAAACGGGTTGAATAAATCCAGCCCTTACTTTAAAATCAATACTTTATACGAAAAAAGTTTTGAGTT
>CAYTVM010000288.1:0-3051 GCA_964441685.1 uncultured Atribacterota bacterium
TTTTATCTGCATTTCATGGTAAAAGTATTAACTTTTACTTGATTATTAAATGTACTCCAATGGACATTCCCTGACCCAGACCTGTCGTACAATCCGTGACAAGAAAGAGCTACTTTATTAATTAATCTAACTCATCAAGGATCATAAAACGCTCCTCCTTTTTATTATTTTTACTTTAAATCATTCCCATCTCTATACTGTACATATCATTAAAGACTTGATTTTCGCCAATCATTCCCATTATTTAATCAAGCCTGAAAACAATCTTCTCGCTTATTTTTTTCAATGTTTCATTTATATGAAAAACCTTCATATTGTTAAGTAAAAAATGTTCTTTTTAAGCTTAATATTTTTTTAATTCAATATAACTTATTGTAGCTGGTATCCTAATTTAAATGAAATGTTCAATGCTTCGTGTTGCATAATATTAATCAAAGAAGACATATTCTTTTTAATGCGGGCTGTATCACCGGTTATTCCAAGAGCGGCACATATTTTTTTCGAAGAATTAAAAACCGGAGCTGCAATACATGTTGTTCCCAAAAAAACCTCTTCGTTATCAACAGCATAACCCCGATTAACTATGAGCTCTAATTCCTTGCTTAACCTTACCCGCTCCGTTATAGTAAAGGGAGTAAATTTGGTTAAATCTATGCTATTAATTAACTTCTTCTTCTCCTCTTCTGTCTGAAACGCAAGTAATACTTTCCCCACTGCAGGAGCATGCAAGGGCAAGCTCAAACCTACTGTACCCCTGGTTTTCCTGGTATACGGGCTTTCAATGATTTCCAGGAAGTATAGCGCTTCTTCAAATATAATACCAAGATGAGAAGTCTCAGCGCTGTCTTTGGTAAGTTCTCTCATAAATGGTAAAGAAATTTCACGTAATTCTCTGATGTATTCGACATGATTTCCCAATTGAAACAGTTTGAAACCCAGTTTATATTGTTTTGAAGGCACTTCTCGTTCAACCAGCTTATATTCTTCCAGGGTCTTTAAAATATTGTATGCTGTGCTGTTCGGGATACTAAAAACTGTAGCTAGATCTGATAATCTGGTTTTTTCTTTGGGAGTTGCCAGATATTGTAATATTTTAATTGCTCTTTCCAGAGTAGAGATTCTACTTAAATTATTGTTTGTAATTATTACCATCTCTCTTCTAAGTATTTTTCATATATATAAAATTATATTCATATTTATATTATAACTCTTAAATATAAATCATGTCAAGCATTGATTACCTCATTAAAAAGGTTGGTATTAATTAAAATAGCAATGAATTTTTCAGAATTAGAAAAATATCACTCCTCATTTATATGATTAAATTAAAGGTCCTTCGAAGTAGATATTCAATGGCTCAAAATATTTTGTCCTTTTTTCTGCTTTGGTCAATTGTTCTTCAGATAAAACACGACGAAACAATTGTATGGTTCGTTCAAAGCTTTTTTGATAACTTTCTCCTTGGGAAATAATTGCACTTACATCAACATCCATATTATCTAAAACTGACTTGTTCTGGTATGGATTACCCGTCATTCTCACAATAGGCATAATGGGGAATTGACCGGAATGTGCAGGACCGATAGGCAGGCAAGCTGGTACCCCTCCACCAATTGAAAACAATAAAATTTGTGCACCTGCAGCCAAGACATTAGAAAAAATCTCAGCAGTATGAGAAGGACCATCAATAAAATATAGTCCAGGCTTATCTGGTTTCTCACTTGATTCGAGAACATCTATTAATTTACTGGTTCCGCTTTTAGCTATGGCACCAAGCGATTTTTCCTCGATGGTCGTGAGGCCACCCTGAATATTGCCTGGAGTTGGTTCACATCTACGAATATCAACCCCCATTTGCAACATTCTTCTTTCTTGTCGCTGAACTACTTCTAGAAGTTTTTGAGACACTTCATTGTTAATTGCTCTTTGAGATAAAATATGTTCAGCACCAATCAGCTCAGGTGTCTCGGTAAACAACACTTTCCCTCCATCTTCAATAATACGGTCGGCAATCATGCCAGCAATGATATTACTTGCAATGCCAGAAGTAGTATCTGAGCCACCACATTTAATAGCCAACGTAATATAGCTTAATGGGAAAAAGGCTTTTGTTTGAGAAGTTATTTTCTTAATAAGTTTTTTTGCTAAGTTTCTCCCCTTTTCTATAACAAGATCGTAATCATAAAAGTCTTTTAATGTAATTGTTTCAACAGGCTTTTTACTCAGACTGATCTCCCGGGCAAGCTCTTCAGCTGAATGAGGTTCACACCCAGTCCCGACTACCAGCACAGCACCTAAATTAGGATTCTTCCCGATATTGCTTAAAACATTAAACAAGCGTTCTTGATCCTTGCCCAAGAAGACACATCGACCAATATGGGGTAAGGGGATTGCATTTTCTATTTTACTGGCAATCCTAACAACCATTTCATTACAGCAATTTACGGTTGGGATGATACCTAAATAGTTCCTGATTCCTACAGAGCCATCTGGTCTTGGATATCCTTTAAATTTTATATCTTCAAACATAGTTTACCTTTTTTATTAATCATTATTATATTTTACCTGAAATATGTTTCATCTAAATTTCAGGTGAATGATTTTTTATAATTATATCATTCCCATGATAAGATACATTTGTATTAACTTATATTCTTTCTGACCATGCCTTTTTCAATTCTTCCATTGTTTTTGCCTTCAAAATAGCCTTAGCTTGTTGATCTTCCTCTGCACTAAACTTCTCAATATTTTTATAAATATCTTCTAACTTATCTATAGGAAACTTTGTTGCACCATGCTCATCCATATGAATAACATCTCCGGGACTAACCTCCATTCCTGCAACCAAGACCCTACTATTGATTTCACTTAATACAAAATCTCCATGACCTGAGGTAGACCCGCTCATGATATACTGGACATCCATTTCTCTCATTTCATCTAAATCACGTGATGGACCATCAGTGACCACACCGACCACTCCACTTGCTTGCATTAATGAAGTCATTTGACCTCCAAACAAGCCAACACTGTCAGCTATATCACTTGGAA
>CAYTVM010000289.1:0-3044 GCA_964441685.1 uncultured Atribacterota bacterium
ATAATACTTCTGGACTACAGGCTCATATCAGCGGAATGGAAATGAAGACTATGACCATTACAAAGGTTGCTAATTTTTGGGGAGTAAATGCCAATCAACTGTTAGAAGAAATCAAGAGTGAATTTAAACTTACTAAAGAGTATAATATTAACCACACCATAGATGATTTAAGAGGAGAATATAGATTTTCACCTTATCAGATAATGGGAATTGCAGAAAGAATTAAAACAGCGTTAGTCGAATAATTTTTAACTATCAAAATAAAGTAGCTAATTTTATTTACAAGGAGATAACTCCCTTACTGATAAGAGTGAGGGAGTTATTTTTATTTATACCCAAAAAGGCTTTCAAAAAATTTCTTGACATAATGATACAATAATGGTATCATTATAAAAAATAAAAAGCTAAGATTTTTTAAATGAGATGAATGATTAGTGAGAATAAAGATCGAGGGAAAGGATGATAGGTGAAATTAATTACCCGAAAAACCGATTACGCCGTAAGGGCACTCTGCTGTATTGCTGAACAAAAAGAAGAAATAGTTACGGTTAATCAAATGGTTAAGTATTTAGAAATGCCCAGGCCATTTTTAAGAAAAATACTACAGATATTAAATAAAGAAGGGTTGCTTAATTCCTGCAAGGGGAAAGGCGGAGGATTTGCCTTGGCTCTTCTACCAGAAAAAATATTTCTGATAGATTTAATGAAGATTTTTCAGGGACCGGTAAGACTGAATGAATGTAAATTTAAAAAAAGTGATTGTCCTTATATAAGTGATTGTCTTTTAAAGAAAAAGATAGATGTAATAGAAAAAGAGGTTATTGCAAAATTAAAAGCCATAACCATGGCGTCTATAATAAAAAAGGAGGTAAAGGTAAATGACCAAGAAGTTAGAAGTTTATAAATGTGAGATTTGCGGAAACATTGTTGAGGTGCTACACGAAGGGATAGGAGCTTTAGTCTGTTGCGGGCAGGAAATGAAGCTGATGAAAGAACAGACTGCTGATCAGACTACCGAAAAGCATGTACCGGTAATGGAGAAGGTTCCTTCCGGGATTAAGGCAGTAATCGGCTCAACTTTGCATCCCATGGAAGAGAAACACTTTATCGAATGGATTGAAGTTGTTACCGAAGAAGGTGCTTCCCGAAAATTTTTAAAGCCGGGTGATAAGCCAGAGTCTCTATTTAAAGATGTAGAAGGATTGAAAAGGATTAGGGAATATTGTAATATTCATGGCTTATGGGTAAATAAAGAAGGTAAATAGTACTGTCATTGTCGGGGCGTATTACTACACGCCCCGACTTCTACCTTTTTTCACTGAATCTTTTAATTTTATAAATAGGAGATGAGAAAATGGATTTAAAAGCACTTTACAGCATCAGTTACGGTATTTACATCGTCAGTTCGAAAAAGGAAGGCCTCATGAATGGACAAATTGCCAATACAGTTTTTCAGACAACTTCCGAGCCGACTACCATTGCTGTTTGTATTAATAAGAAAAATTTAACCCATGAGTTTATTGCCAAAAGCAAAGTCTTTGCTGTTTCGGTATTAGAACAGGAAACTGATATGAATTTTATCGGAAAATTTGGTTTTAAATCGGGGAGAGATGAAGATAAATTCAAGGGAATAAATTATAAAATCGGGATAACCGGTTCGCCCATAGTTATGGAAAATACTTTAGCTTATATAGAGGCAGAAGTATTTACGAATATGGATGTAGGAACCCATACTATATTTGTAGGGAAAGTTGTTGGGGCAGAAAATATTAAAGAGGCAAAACCCTTGACATACGATTATTATCATCAGATTAAAAAAGGCGTATCTCCCAAGAATGCGCCTACTTATATTCCGAAAGAGGAAAAATTAGAAAAAGAAATAAACAAAGAAAGAAAGGAGTCAGAAAAAATGATTAAGTATAAATGTACTGTTTGCGGATATATTTATGAACCTAAAAAAGGTGATCCCGAGTCAGGCGTAAATCCAGGAACTCCCTTTGAAGACCTGCCCGATGATTGGGTATGCCCGGTCTGCGGTGCTGGTAAAGATGATTTTGAAGAGGTGAGCTAGAAATGGCTGCAAAAAAAATAAAAAAAGATATCTACTGGGTAGGGGCTATTGATTGGGATAGAAGGTTGTTTGATGAGCTTATTCCTCTTCCCCAAGGCACCAGTTATAATTCTTATCTGATAAAAGGTCAAGAGAAGACGGCATTAATTGACACGGTTGACCCGACCAAAGAAGATGATTTATTGGACAATTTAGATGATTTAGAAATAGAACATCTGGATTATATAGTAGTCAACCATGCAGAACAGGACCATTCCGGAGCTATTCCTCTCATGTTAGAATTATTTTCGGAAGCGAAGATAGTGACTAACGAGAAGTGCAAAAAAATGTTGAAAGATCATCTTCTCGTAGAGGAAGACAGAATAATAACTATAAACGATAATGATACTCTATCTTTAGGAGGGAAAACGCTAAAATTTATATTTGCCCCCTGGGTACATTGGCCGGAAACCATGTTAACTTATTTAGAAGAAGATAAGATTTTGTTTAGCTGTGATCTCTTCGGTGCACATCTTGCTGAGAGTAATTTATGGGTAGATAATGAGTCTAAAGTTTACTTTAGTGCCAAGCGTTATTATGCGGAGATCATGATGCCCTTCCGTAACAATATCAAAAAATATTTAGAAAGACTAAAAGAATTAGAGATTAAAACCATTGCTCCCAGTCACGGCCAGATATATTCTCATCCGGAATTTATTTTATCGGCTTATAGAGAATGGATTTCCGATGAAGTGGAAAATGAAGTAATCATCCCCTATGTTTCCATGCATGGCAGTGTTGAGGAGATGGTATATATCTTAAGCGAAGAATTAATGAAAAACGGGATAACCGTGAAACCTTTTAATCTTTCCAGAACCGACATAGGGGAATTAGCCGTGGCTTTAGTCGATGCTGCCACGATAGTCATTGGCTCACCTACGGTTTTAGCCGGAGCACATCCCCAGGTAGTATCGGCAGTTTATTTGGCTAATGC
>CAYTVM010000290.1:0-3034 GCA_964441685.1 uncultured Atribacterota bacterium
TTTTTTTCTTCCTCCATGAAAATGTATATCGTATTTCGTATACAGTATATCCTAAAAATTCATTCTGCATAATTCTTGATAACAATATTTTTTAGACGCGAATCTCGTATATCGTCTATTATAAAATCATATATCGTAAAATTTCTGCTAAATACGATATACAAATTACTAAATTACAATCTATATACAATTCTACCCTGGGTTAAATCATAAGGTGATATTTCAACTTTTACTCTATCTCCGGGTAATATTCTAATAAAATGCATCCTTATTTTACCCGAGATATGGGCTAATATTTCACAACCATTTTCCAGTTCAACCCGAAAAGTAGCATTAGGTAAAGCTTGAATAACTTTTCCTTGCATTTCTATGCTCTTTTCTTTCACCATTAATCATTCCTCCGCATAAATTCTTTTTAATTTTACTATTATAAACTTCTTTCTATTCAAAGAATAGTTAATATTTCATTTCCGTCTGCAGTTATTGCTATAGAATGTTCAAAATGCGCTGACCGGCTTCCATCTTCTGTTGCAACTGTCCACCCATTATTGTAAAGTTTTGTTTTGTAACCACCCATATTAACCATAGGTTCAAGTGCTAACACCATTCCTTCCTCTAATTTTATACCAACATGTGGAACGCCATAATTAGGTATTTGTGGTTCTTCATGCAAATAACAACCCACTCCATGGCCTACATATTCTCTTACTACAGAAAAATGTGATTTTTCTACTGTTTCCTGGATGGCAAAAGAAATATCTCCTAATCTATTGCCCACAATGGCTTTCTCTATACCTTTATACAAAGATTTATTAGTTACTTCTAAAAGTGTTTGTACTTTTGGGTCTATACTCCCCACAGAGACAGTAGTCGCAGTGTCGCCGTAGTAACCTCCTAAATTCGTTCCAATATCTATACTTACAATATCTCCTTCTCTCAACCTTCTCTTCCCTGGAATACCGTGAACTACTTCTTCGTTTATAGAAACGCATATGGAATGCCTGAATTTATTTCCTTTATTTCCATAACCTTTAAATGCAGGCTTTGCTCCATGTTTTATTATATAATCTTCAGCAATCCTATCTAATTCTAAAGTAGTAATTCCCTCTTTTATATTTTCTACTATTTCTTTTAAGGCACTTGCTGCTAATTTGCAACTTTTTCTTATACATTTAATTTCTTCTGGAGATTTTAAAATTATCATTAATTTATTTATGCATTCCTTGTAAAATTTTCTTGATCGCAAAAAAAGCATTTTTACTTAAATGAGCATCTATTATTTTTAACAATTTTTTTTCTTCGTAATATTTTATTAAAGGCACAGTTTGCTTGGTATATACTTCTAATCTATTTTTTATGGTCTCTTCCTTATCATCTTCTCTTTGATATAATTCTCCCCCACAAAGATCGCAGATATTATTTTTTTTAGGAGGATTAAATAATAAATTATAATTGGTGCTACACTTTTTACATACTCTACGATTAGATAATCTTAGTATTATTTCTGAAAAAGGTATCTCAAAGTAAAATACATAATCAATATATTCATTTTGCTCTTTATTTAATTTCTCCAATAAATGTACTTGTTCCATATTTCGAGGAAAACCGTCGAAGATATAACCATTTTTACAATCTTCCTGTTTTATTCTTTCCTTTATTATTTCCAGAATAATATGGTCAGGCACCAAGGCTCCTTTACTCATAATATTATTAACTTCCATACCCAACTTACTCTTTTTATCTGTTGTTTCTCTCAAGATTACTCCTGTTGAAATTACCGGAATGTTGAATTCTGCCTGCAACCTTTTTGCTACTGTTCCCTTCCCTCCACCTGGAGGACCTAATAAGATTAATTTCATCACTTTCCCTCTCTTTTTCAATTAGAAATATTTCTTTAATTAATCGTTAGCTTAAAGACAATCAACTAATAAATTAAATTAATTTATAAAAAACTATTTCTTAATAAATCCTTCATAATGCCTCATTAACATATGTGATTCCATCTGTTGAACAGTTTCCAAAGCCACTCCTACCATAATTAGCAAAGATGTCCCTCCAAAATAGAAAGTGGTAATTCCTGTAATTTTTATTAAAATGTTAGGTAGAATAGCAATTATAGACAAAAACAGTGCGCCACTTAGAGTAATTCGAGTCATTATATGATCAATATAGATAGTTGTATTTTTCCCGGGTCTTATTCCTGGTATAAAGCCTCCATATTTTTTCATATTATCCGCCATATTGGCAGGATTAAAGGTCATTGCTGTATAAAAGAAAGTAAACGCTATAATTAATATAGTATACAAAATGAGATATAATGGCTGTCCCGGTGAAAGAGCCTCAGACATACTTTTCATAAAAGCCAAATTTTGAAAAAATTGTGCAATAGTCGCTGGAAAAAGTAATAACGCAGAGGCAAATATTATCGGAATAACTCCAGCTTGATTTACCCGTAAGGGAATATGTGTCCCTTGCCCACCATACATTCTACGGCCTATAACTCTTTTTGCATATTGAACCGGTATCCTTCTCTGTCCTTTTTGAATAGCAATAACTCCTCCAATAACCAGTACAGAGACTATAAGTAGACTTACTACTGGTAAAATACCAATTTCTCCAACTTGTAATAGTTTAGCGGTTTGCACGATCTGAGAAGGAATTCTAGCAATAATTCCAGCAAAAATAATTATAGAAATCCCATTTCCGATACCAAAATCAGTAATTTCTTCTCCCAGCCACATTAAAAAGCAAGTACCCGCGGTAAGAGTAATTAATAATAAAAATCTGAAGCCAAATCCCGAAATCATCAATACTCCCATATTTTGTAGCCAAACACTTATTCCAAAGGCCTGGATAATAGCTAAAAATACTGTTGAATAACGAGTAATTTTGGTAATTTTAGTCCTACCTTCATCCCCTTCTTTAGCCCATTGTTCTAAAATAGGGACTACAGCTTGCAAAAGACTCATAATAATAGAAGCATTAATATAGGGCATAATCCCTAAAGCAAAAACAGAAAAACGACTTAATGCGC
>CAYTVM010000291.1:0-1651 GCA_964441685.1 uncultured Atribacterota bacterium
AGTACCTAAACGCGAAACCCAAGAAGCCGTTGATTTGATTAGTCAAGCACTCATTTATAATGATAATTTATTAGATGATATCGACTAACTCGTATCTCGTATCTCGTGAATCGTATCTCGTAAAGGAAAAAAATGAATAAGAAAATTGAAAATTTTAGAGATTTAGATATATGGAAGAAAGGCATAGAGATAGTTAAAGATATATATAAAACAGTAAGGGAATTTCCCAAATTAGAACTTTACAGTTTAACAAATCAAATGCAAAGAGCAAGTTTATCTATTCCCACAAATATTGCTGAGGGTTTTAATAGATTTCACAATAAAGAGTATAAACAATTTTTGTACATTGCTTTAGGTTCTTGTGCAGAATTAGAAACTCAAGTGGAAATAGCTACAGAGTTAAAATATATAAACGAAGAGAATAAAAAAATTATATTAGAAAAAATTAATCATGAATCCCGTATGATTACAAATTTAATTAAAAAACTTAATTGATATATCTTGTGTTTTTGGCGAGATACGATTCACGTGATACGAGATACAAAATGATGGTGCCGAAGGTCGGAGTCGAACCGACACGGGCCGCAAGGCTCGCTGGATTTTGAGTCCAGTGCGTCTACCAATTTCGCCACTTCGGCATTTATGTAGCTCTGTGTAAAAATTATAGGTTAAGTGATATTTATTGTCAAGATAAAATAGAACGAAAGAAGAGAATTATGGATAATAGGAAAAAATATATTTTAGTTGATGGACAAGGATTACTCTATCGTGCCTTTTATGCCTTACCTCAATTAACCACTACCTATGGCCAGGTTGTTAATGCGGTTTATGGATTTACCATGATATTAATTAGATTATTAGAAGAGGAAAAGCCAGAATATATGACCATTGCCTTTGATACGCCAGTTCCTACTTTCCGACACAAGGAATTTAAAGAATACAAAGCTCATCGGAAGAAAATGCCTGATGAATTAATTAGCCAAATTCCTTTAATTAAAGAGATTATAGATAGTTACAATATTTCTATTTATTCAAAAGAAGGATATGAAGCAGATGATGTTATTGGCACTCTAGCTAAAGAAGCAGAAAAAAGAAATTGTGATACCATTATTGTTACCGGAGACAAAGATGCTTTTCAACTTATCTCTGCCCATACTAAGATGATGGCTACTATCAAAGGAGTAACTGAAGTTAAAATCTATGATGAGGAAAGTATAAGAAAAAAATACGGAGTAGGTCCTGAAAAAATTGTAGATATTTTAGCTTTGAAGGGTGATGCTTCTGATAATATTCCCGGAGTTCCAGGCATAGGGGAAAAGACTGCTCTGGCCTTGATTAAAGAATTTGGTAGTTTAGAAAATATTTTAAATAATTCTGACAAGATTCCTAAAAAATCTTTAAGAGAACAAATAAAGAAATATGAAGAACAAATTAAAATGTGTAAAAAACTGGCTACAATCGTCAAAGAAGTGCCTATGGAATATGACTTTGATTCTTTTAAGGTTAAATATCCAAATTACGAAAAATTGTGGAAAATATTCAAAAAATTAGAATTTAAAAATCTACTAAAAAAAATTAATCCCCAAATTAATCAAGAAAAGAGAAAGTTGGCATTCAATTTGGTTGAAACTGAAGAAAAATTAAAGGGAGT
>CAYTVM010000291.1:1751-3023 GCA_964441685.1 uncultured Atribacterota bacterium
TTAAATCCTTCAAGTGAAAATTATAATTTAAGAAATATATTTTGGGAATACTTAAAATATTTAAAGAATAATGAAGATAAAGAAGTCAAACAAAATACTATTATGAGCATAGAGAACGCTTATGAAAACGCTCAAAATTTATTGGAATTAAAAGATACTCTAGAAGAAAAAATGGAAGAAAAAAAATTAATTTCTTTATTTAAAAACATAGAAATACCTTTGGTAAAAGTATTAGGAGAAATGGAAATTAATGGTATCAAAATTGATATAGATTTTCTAAAGAAAGTGTCCCAACAAGTTAATTCTCGTCTTGGAGAGTTGAAAAAAACTATATATAATCTATCTGAAAGAGAATTTAACATTAATTCGCCTAAACAGTTGAGTGTTGTACTTTTTGAAAAATTAAAACTACCGGTTATAAAAAAGACGAAAACTGGCTATTCTACTAATGCGGATGTGCTTAATGCTTTAGCTCCCCAGCACAAGATTGTTTCCTTTATTCTGGAATATAGAGAATTAGATAAACTAAAAAATACTTATATTGATAAATTACCTTTTTTGGTAAATAGTAAAACTAGTAGGATACATACTTCTTTTCATCAGACTGTCACTTCTACGGGAAGGTTAAGTAGTAGTGAACCTAACCTCCAGAACATTCCCATTAGAACTAAAGTAGGTAGAGAAATTAGAAAGGCTTTTATTGCAGAGGAAGGATTTATACTGCTATCTGCAGATTATTCTCAAATAGAGTTGCGTATTTTGGCTCATCTCTCTCAAGATGAAAGTTTGCTTAATGCTTTTAAAAAGGATGAAGATATTCATGCTCATACTGCCTCAGAAATATTTGGCCTTGATCAAAATATAATTAGCAAGCAGATGAGAAGGATGGCCAAGGTAATTAATTTTGGTATTATTTATGGCATGAGCAGTTACGGTTTAGCACAAAATTTAGGGATAGGAAGAGAAGAAGCTGAAAAATATATTAATAATTATTTTTATAGATATCAAGGTGTAAAAAAATATATTGAGAGAGAAAAAGAGGAAGCTCGTAAGAAAGGTTATGTCATAACTTTATTAAATCGTAGAAGATATTTAGAAGGCATAAACAGTAAAGATAAAAATATCCGTGAATTCAATGAAAGAATTGCTATTAATGCTCCTATTCAAGGGAGCGCGGCTGATCTAATAAAAATTGCTATGATTAAAATAGGTGAATCTTTCAAAAAAGACCGATTTATAAGTAGATTACTTCTTCAAATACATGATGAATTA
>CAYTVM010000292.1:0-3000 GCA_964441685.1 uncultured Atribacterota bacterium
ATGGCAAATACATAGCAGGCATTCTATTTATGATACTATACGCTATATAGGTTTTTGAGTTTTGGAGTATGGCTTTTTTTTCGCTATATACCATTGGGGTGTATACAACATACTTCTACTTTTTTCACTTTTTTTTCTTCTTTCTTAACTCTACGCTATATGTTCCACGCTGTACGCTATCCTCATACCAAAGCATTATAAAAATCAAAAGGTTAAAAAGTCTAACACTCAAATAACCAGTTTCAGTAAAAAACTTTTTAACCTTTTATCTTTTTTGCTTTATTTATTCTACAAATTCAATTATCGCTAACGATGAAGCATCACCTTTACGAAATCCCGTTTTTACAATTCGTGTGTAACCGCCATTCCTTTCCAAAAACTTTGGACCAATTTCTTCAAAAAGTACTTTAGAAGCTTTTTTATTTTTTATAACTTTTTGCACCTCTCTCTGAGTATGTAAATTATTATTCTTTGCTGTTGTTACTAATTTTTCTACACACTTTCGGAGTTCTTTTGCTTTAGCATATGTAGTCTCAATTTTTTTATGAGTTATAAGCGAAATAGATAAATTAGCCAACAAAGAACTTCTATGGCTACTACTGCGACCTAATTTTCCTTTTAATTTCTTGTGTCTCATTCTAAAAATCCTCCTGATGCGTTTTTTCACCCAAAACAAATCCGTATTTAGCTATTTTCTCTTTTATTTCATCTAAAGATTTTTTTCCTAAATTTTTTATCTTTATAACCTCCATTGGTGGAAATTCAACTAAATCTCTTAATGTATTCATATTAGATTTTTTTAGACAATTATACGAACGAACTGAAAAATCTAATTCTTCAATGGTTTTATTTAAGATTTTTTCTCTTTCGCTCTTTTCTTTTTCTTCTTCCGATATTGATTCACCCTCTAATTCAACATCTTTGGGAGAAAACTTAGTAAATACCTTTAAATACTTAATCAGTATATTTGCTGATTTACTTAAAGCTTCATCTGGTAAAATACTTTTATCGGTAAATATTTCCAAAACTAATTTATCGCAATTAGAAAATTGACTCATACTTGCAGTTTCTACATCATATCTTACTTTTTTAATAGGCGAAAAAAAAGAATCAATAAAAACTGTGTCTACTGATTGGCCTGATTTTTTATTTTTTTCAGCAGGAAAGTAACCCATCCCTTTTTCCACAACTATCTCCATATTAAGTTTGCCACTATCATTTAAAGTAGCGATTTTTAATTCAGGATTGAGTATCTCTACATTGATATTGGGGATTATGTCTGCTGCGGTTATTATTTTTTTATCTTTTGCTTTTAATTTTAATATTTGTGGTTCATCAGTGAATATTTTAACTACCAATTCTTTGATATTTAAAATTATTTCAATAACATCTTCTTTTACTCCTGGAATAGTATCAAATTCATGAGTAACTCCTTCAATTCTAATAGCAGTTGCAGCAGTTCCCCACATAGAAGATAATAGTGTTCTTCTAAGAGAGTTACCTAAAGTAATACCATAACCTTTTTCTAATGGTTCTATAATAAACTTGCCATAATTATCTGATAAATCTTCCACTTTAATTTTTATATTATTAATATCCATCACTTTTAATGCTCTCCTTCTTTAGGTATAGGAAACCCAAAAATATTAACGAGAATAATATTCAACTACTAATTTTTCCTCTACCGGCAAATTTAATTCTTCTTTAGAAGGAAATCTTATTATCTTTCCTTTCAAATTCTCAGCATCAAACTCTATCCAAGAAGGAATACTGACTTCTATCTTCCCTTCTTTAATTTCTTTAATATATTCGATATCCCTACTCTTTTCTTTAATCTCAATCACATCATTGATATCAGTTTGATAAGACGGTATATTAACTTTTTTCCCATTAACCTGTATATGTGAATGTAAGATTAATTGACGAGCTTGAGCTCTTGATTTAGTTACACCAAATCTATAAACAATATTATCCAATCTTCTCTCTAATAATTCTAATAAATTTTCTCCAGTAACACCTTTTTTCTTTTCAGCTTTCTTGAAAAGATTTTTGAATTGCTTTTCCAATAATCCATAATATTTTCTGAGCTTTTGTTTTTCTCTTAATCTCACACCATAGGTGGATAATTTTCTGCTTCTTGTATTTTTTGCATTTTTACCAGGTAATGAAGCTCCCTTTTCTATTGGACATTTATCAGAATAACACCTGTCACCTTTTAAAAATAACTTTACTGTTTCTCTACGGCATAATTTACATACTGCCCCTTTATATCTTGCCATATATAACAAAATCCTCCTTCTTCCCGCTAATATTTAATGATATTTTAAAGATTGCACATTAACCTCCTCTATTATTTGAAGGCATCGCCTACAAAAACACCTATATAAACTTATTTTTGCAACCTTTTTCCGATTCCACATTTTTATCAATAATTTACAATAGACAAAACTGATATAATTTATATCCTTCTTTGTTTTGGGGGTCTACAACCATTATGTGGAATTGGAGTAACATCTTTAATCATATTAACTTTTAAACCTACTGCTTGTAATGATCTAATTGCTGTTTCTCTCCCTGGGCCCGGACCCTTTACCAATACATCCACTTCTTTTAACCCCTGATCCATAGCTTTTTTAGCCGCCGCTTCAGCTGTCATTTGAGCAGCGAAAGATGTGCTCTTTTTACTACCTTTATAACCCATACACCCCGCACTAGACCAAGCAATCACATTTCCAACTTCATCAGTAATAGTAACTATGGTGTTGTTAAAAGTAGATTGAATGTGAACTGTCCCTAAAACTATATTTTTTCTTATTTTCTTCTTAGTTTTTTTTATTTTTTTCTTATTAGCCAATTAAATTCTCCTTTCCCTATCAGGTAATATTATATACTTTTCTTTTTTCTTGCCCCTACTGTTTTCTTGGGCCCTTTTCTAGTTCTCGCATTAGTTTTAGTTCTTTGGCCTCTCACCGTAAGTCCCTTTCGATGCCTTAATCCTCT
>CAYTVM010000293.1:0-2996 GCA_964441685.1 uncultured Atribacterota bacterium
CAGCGGAAGTGATGGCTCGGGCCATCGTAAAGGCAATAAAAAACACAGAATCTCTCTATGGTCTTTTAAGTTATCAAGATTTATTCGAAAAATGAAATTTTATCTTTGACACCTTTCTATTTATTTTTACAATACGAATTTATTCTGTTTCTCTGTATTCTATTGTCCTGGCGAGATACGATTCACGAGATACGAGATACGATTTTTTATGTTTATTGCAATACTGGTGTAGAATGATATAATACAGATATAAAAAATAATAATTGAAGGGGGAGAAATGGTGGAAAAAGTAAAAAATTTAAAATGGTTAATTATTGGTATCATCTTATTAGTTGTAATAATTGTAGGGGCGATTGCCTCAATTTATATTGATTTAATATGGTTTAAATCAGTACAATATGTTGCTGTTTTTTGGAAGGTACTGTTAACTAAAGGGGTAGTTATGCTGTTTTTTGCCGCAGCATTTTTTGTCTTGTCTTTTATAAATCTTTCTTTTGCCCGACGCTTTGCTCCGGAGTTTCAGGTAGAAATAAGTCAGGATGAGTTTGAAAGGCCGGAGATTCAACTATATAAAAGTCTGCAAAATATCCAGGTAAATAAAAAATTTGTTTTATGGTTTTCCCTGATTGTGGCACTATTTATGGGATTCTCCGAAGGCTCCAGCTGGGAGAAAATCTTAATATATTTAAACCGAACTTCATTTGGAATAACTGACCCTATTTTTAACAAGGATATCGGATTTTATATGTTTAGCCTTCCTTTCTGGGAATTCGCCAGAAACTGGATGTCCTTTGCTATTACCATTATTACCGTTGTAGTGGCTGCTATTTATATTATGAAAAAAGCAGTAAAATATGAATCTAAAAAACTTATTATTGAAACTCCGGTTAAGGTACACCTGTCTTTGTTAATTGGCCTAGTATTGATTTTAAAGTCCTGGCAGTATTGGTTAAATGCCTTTAAAGTTCTCTACTCTACTCGGGGGGTTATTTTTGGAGCGGGCTTTACAGAAATCCACGCTAATCTTTTAGCCTTAAGAGTTTTAATGGTTGTAGCTTTGATTTGCGCAGCACTATTTTTTGCAACTGCCAGGAAAGAAAATTGGAAATTGCCAGTTTTAGGATTGGCGGTGTTGATTGGTGTCACTCTATTGCTGGGAGGAATTTATCCCGAGATTATGCAGAGGGCAATAGTCTTACCTAATGAGAGTAGCAAGGAAAGACCTTATATATTAAACAATATTGAAGCTACCCGAGTAGCCTACGGTTTAGATAAGGTTAAAGAGGAGGAGTTTCCGTTAAAAGAAGGAATAAGCTTCGAAGATATTGAAAAAAATAAAGAGACGATTGGAAATATCCGACTCTGGGATTGGAGACCTATAAAACAGACTTTAAAACAGATTCAAGCCATCAGGTTATATTATGATTTTAATAGTGTGGATATGGACCGTTATTATTTTAACGGAAACTATCAACAGGTGATGGTCTCTCCACGCGAATTAAATTCAGCCAAAATACCAGAACAGGCCAGAACCTGGGTTAATGAGAAATTGGTTTATACTCACGGCTATGGCGTGGTGGTAAACCCGGTTAATCAGATTAGCGGAGAAGGCCTTCCTTATTTATTAATTAAAGATATTCCTCCGGTTTCCAGTGTAGACCTGACCATTACCCGACCAGAAATATATTATGGAGAAATAACCGAAGGGTATGTCATCGTTAAAACTAAAGCCAAAGAGTTTGATTATCCAAAAGGAGACGAAAATGTCTATAGTACTTATGTGGGTAGTGGTGGGTTGACAGTATCTTCTTTGTGGAGAAGGATTTTATTTTCTATAAAATATTCTAATCCGCAAATTTTACTTACCACCAATTTTACTCGGGATAGCCGAATTATGATCTATCGTAATATTCAAAAAAGAGTCAATAAAGTAGCTCCTTTCCTCAAGTATGACAATGACCCGTATATAGTAGTTTCCAAAGAAGGGAAGTTGTTCTGGATACAGGATGCCTATACTATATCTAATAATTATCCTTACTCTACTCCTCTTAAGGGTTACTTTAATTATATTAGAAATTCGGTTAAAGTAGTCATTGATGCCTATAATGGTACTATGGATTTTTACATCGTAGATCAGAAAGACCCATTGGTTAAAGTATATCAAAATATATTCCCTCAACTGTTTAAGAACTTTGACCAGATGCCCGATAATTTAAAGGAACATATTCGTTATCCCAAAGACCTCTTTCAAGTACAGGCCGAGCTTTATTCTACCTATCATATGCTGGACCCCGATGTATTTTATAATAAAGAGGATTACTGGAACACCCCTAATGAAATTTATGCAGAAAATGAAATTAAAATGGAGCCGTATTATATTATTACCAGACTCCCCGGTCACGAAAGGGAAGAATTTATTTTGATGACTCCCTTTACTCCTTCTACCAAGAGTAATATGATTGCCTGGTTGGCTGCTAAAAATGACCAGCCGGAGTATGGGAACTTGGTAGTTTATAAATTCCCCAAGGAAAAACTGATTTACGGTCCGATGCAGATAGAAGCGAGGATTGACCA
Source organism: uncultured Atribacterota bacterium (assembly GCA_964441685.1). Lineage (GTDB taxonomy): Bacteria > Atribacterota > Phoenicimicrobiia > Phoenicimicrobiales > Phoenicimicrobiaceae > Sediminicultor. The sequence continues at coordinate 2,575 of CAYTVM010000293.1, forward strand.
GGACTCAGATATTTCTCAGCAATTAACTCTATGGGGGCAGAAGGGCTCTACAGTTATCCGGGGAAATTTACTGGTAATTCCTGTAGAAAAATCGATTATTTATGTTGAGCCTTTGTATTTGCGGGCTGAAACGGGTGAGATTCCCGAGTTGAAGAGAGTAATCGTTTCTAATGGTTCTGATGTAATGATGGGGAATAATTTGCAGGATGCTTTAGAGAAGCTCTTTGCCAGAACTTTTAAAGAACAAGATGTCATAGTAACTGGTGAAGAAAAAACTCTTAAAGATTTAATTAAGGAAGCAGCAGGATATTTTGAGAATGCTCAAAAGTTTGCCGGCGAAGGCAATTGGAGCAAATATGGAGAAGAACTGCAGAAACTTGAACAGACTTTAAAGTTGTTAGAAGAAGCAAGCGAGAGAGAAT
>CAYTVM010000294.1:0-2986 GCA_964441685.1 uncultured Atribacterota bacterium
TGCTTTATTTCAGCTTTTTCTTCCTCTTTGGCTTCTTCCCCTTCAATTTCTTCTTCTCCCTCTTCAACCACTTCTTCTATCTTTGCGGGAGGTACTACTGCAACAACAATTCTATCTAGTTCAGTTAAGGCTTTAACTCCCTCCGGAACTTCCATGCCTCCGACAGAAACATGATCGCCTACCTTAAGATTGCTAATGTCAACTATTATACTATCCGGTACATTAGATGGTAAGCATTCTATTTCTACTTTTCGTAATTCAACCTGCAGAATACCTCCATCTTTTACACCGATAGATTCACCAATTAATTCAATATCGACTTCTGTAGTTAATTTTTCTTTTAAAGTTACTCCATAAAAGTCAACATGAATTATCTGCTTTTTTAACGAATTGTACTGAACATCTTTAATTATCGCCAATCGGCTAACTTTTTCCTTCCCATCATCTATCTCTAAATCTATGAGTCCGTGCGATTTAGCGGATAATATTTTTGATAAATCGATTGCTTCAACCTTGAATAATAAATTTTCTTTATCGTGAGGAGAATATAGAACTCCAGGGACAATTCCCTCTCTTCTATATTTCTTATTAATCTCTTTTCCTACATTATCTCTTAATTCCACTTTTAATTTTGGTTTTTTCATCCTATTAACCTCCGTTTTTATGTTTCGTATAGCGTTATATAATTCACCAATTTACCAATTGTCCAATTAAAGATACAAACTGCAAATTAGTATAAGTTTAATCCAGTTACCCAGTTTACCAGTTTACCAGTCAAGAATCAATTAATTCGTTTAAATCATTGGTAAATCAAATTCTATTTATTAAATAAAGTACTTATTGATAAATTGTTATGAATTCTGTTAATGGCTTCAGCGAATACCTCTGCTACTGACAAAACCTTAATACCAGGTATATTCTTACCGGTATCAACGGGAATGGTGTTGGTTACCACAATTTCCTTAAATAGGCCATCATGGAAAGATTTTTGTAACCTTTCTTGGGCGGGACCAGCAAACACGGGATGAGTAGCACAAATATAGATACCTTCTGCGCCGGCATTTAATAAAGCCTGACCTCCTTTTATTATCGAACCGGCTGTATCAATAATATCATCAACGATAATAGCTGTTTTACCTTTCACTTTTCCCACTATATGCATTATCTCTACATCGTCAAAAGATGCTCTATATTTATCAATAATAGCAATTGGTTTTTTAATACGACCGGCAAATTCCCTTGCCCTTGCTGTTCCTCCTACATCAGGAGAAACTACCACTACCTTATCTATATTTTTCTCTTTAAAATAATTCGATAATATGTTTACAGCTTCTAATTGGTCTACAGGTATATCGAAAAATCCCTGGATTTGTCCAGCGTGTAAATCCATTGTAAGCACCCTGTTTACTCCTGCAGAAACCAATAAATTTGCCACTAATTTCGCAGTAATTGGTTCTCGAGGTTTGGTTTTTCTCTCCTGTCGAGCATAACCATAATAGGGTATTACCGCGGTAATTCTTCCAGCTGAAGCTCTCCTTAGAGCATCTATCATGATTAATAATTCCATAAGATATTCATTAGAGGGTGGACAAGTAGATTGAATGATAAAAACATCCTCGCCCCTTACGCTCTCTTCAATCTGAACCTTAATTTCGCTATCAGGAAATCTGGAAACATCTGCCTGTCCTAAAGGAATGTTTAAATATCTGCATATTTCTTCTGCCAAATCTTTATTGGAATTGCCAGCAAATATTTTTAATGCTCTTTTGTTATAAAGTATCAAAATTTTATCATCTCCCTATCTTTAGACTTCCCTTTACATTATTTTATTTTTTATCTTTTCTCTTTTTATCTCGCCATCCTGAAATATTATTTTGCCTGGAGCGGGCAATAGCTAAATTACCTGCAGGTACATCTTTTGTGATAGTTGAGCCAGCTCCGGTATAAGAATCTTTCCCTAATTTTACCGGTGCCACCAAAGAATTATTGCTCCCGATAAAAACGCCATCTTCTATGACGGTTTGATTCTTTTTTTCTCCATCATAATTACAGGTTATAGTCCCTGCTCCGATATTTGCCCTTTTACCAATGATTGCATCTCCTAAATAGGTTAAATGAGATGCCTTACTGCCTTGGCCTATAATAGTATTTTTTAATTCCACAAAATTTCCTATCTTTGCATCTTTTTCCACGACAGTCCCGGGTCGCAAGTGGGCATATGGGCCAATATTCGCCCCTTCTTTAATGGTACTATTCTCTATGAGTGAAGCCCAAATTCTAACTCCTTTTCCTATCTCAGCATTAATTAGATGAGAGTAAGGTCCAATAAAACAATCACTTCCGATTTTAGTATCCTTTTCAATAATAGTGAAAGGATAAATAATACTATCTTGACCGATTTTGACTCTCTGTTCTATAAAAACACTATTAGGATCAACTATAGTTACTCCCCTCAGCATTAAGCTTTGAAGAGTTTTTTGATAAACTTTTTTAGAGGCATTTGCAAGATCTAATCGATTATTTATTCCTAAAATTTCCGAATAATTTTCTACTATTATATTACCTATAGTTAATTTTTCCCCTAATAATATCTTTACTATATCGGTAAGGTAATACTCCCCTTGCTTATTATCTGTGGAAATTTTTTCTAAAGTTTGGAACAGTCTCTCTTTATTGATACAGTAAATGCCACTGTTTATTTCGGTTATTTTCTTTTTCTCTTTAGATAAATCTACCTCTTCGATTATCCCTTTTATTTTTCCCTTCTTATCTCTGATAATTCTACCATAACCTTTGGGATTTCTTAAAACAGTAGAGAGCAAAGTACAACAAAAATTATTATCTTGATGATATTTCGAGAGCTTTTTTAGAGTTTTCACTGTTAAAAAAGGCACATCGCCAGATAAGATCAGTACATCACCTTTAAAACCAGACAATAATTTTTTGGTTTGTAAAACTGCGTGGGCAGTTCCTAATTGCTCTTTCT
>CAYTVM010000295.1:0-2980 GCA_964441685.1 uncultured Atribacterota bacterium
ATTTTAAAGAAGGTGGTATTTTGGAAGAGCAAACGATAATAGAAAAACTCATCGAACTCGATACCAGAGCAGTTGATATAAGCGCAAGAAGGAAAAAACAGCTGGCGGAACTGGAAGACCGATACAAAGAAGAAGAACAGAAAATGCTTAAGGATTATGAAAGCCAGATAGAAGACGAAATCAAGAAATCTACAAAAAAGATACTGAAAGAAGCCCAACAGGAAGTTGATCAGCTGAAATTGAATACTAAGGAAGTCCTGGAAAATATGGAGCTAAAATTTGAAAAATCCCTAAAGAATATGACTGATGAAATATTAAAGCGGATTTTTGATATTAATAGGGAAAGTCATGGATAAGGTTACTATATATGCTGCTGTAAATACCAAGATAAGGGTGCTGGAAAGAGAATTTTTAAAGCGGGATGACTACTTGAACATGCTGAAGAAAAAGTCCGTGCCCGATGCTGCCAGTTATTTAAAAGAGAACATTTATTATGGCAAACTATTAGGAGAAATTCACCTTGACACTGTCAGCAGGAGAGATCTGGAAGACATTCTGAAGCGCAATATGATCAAAAACATGGATAAACTTATCCATTATTTCCGGGATGATTACAAGGATCTTATCCGTTCGCTTTATATGAAATATGAGATAGAGGATTTAAAAGTTCTGGCCAGAAGCATTTTCAACGGCAAGGAGCCGGAAACCATTGAAAAATCCCTCTCCTTTTTAGGCAAATACAGCCAAGTTAGCCCTGAGAAGCTTTTCAAATCAAGGACGATTAGGGACTTGATATATGCTTTGGAAGGTTCGAAGTTTTTTGAATTTTTGATACCCCTGGTCGATGGTAGGAGAGAAAATCTTTTCAGGTTTGAGATGGCTCTGGATATGGGTTATTTTAGCATCATTCAAAGCCGAAAACTAAATATATCCGAAGAAGACAGAAAAATTCTGAAGAAATGGGAAGGCATGGTAGCCGACCTGTATAATATTCAATGGATATACCGGGGTAAAAGATTTTACGACCTGTTGCCTGAAGAGCTTCTAAACTATACCATAAATTTTGGAGATAAACTGACTTTTACGGACCGTAAAAATATGTGTTATACCAAGAACCTTGAGGAACTCTACAGGATGACCCTAAATTCGGTCTATGGTTTTTTGTTTAAGGAAGAAGAGAAATCCACCAATATATATATGGAAAGGCGCATAAACAGGTTTATGTATTATAAACTCAGGGATTTAGTCCATAAATTTCCCATGAGCATCATCCAAACCATAGGATATGTGTGGTCACTTGAATTTGAAATAAGGGATATCATTTCAATTATCGAGAGTATAAGATATAACCTGCCTCCGGAAGAAGCCAGGAAATTTCTGGTGAAAGTGTCATAAATTCAAGGAGATATTTTTATGAGTGTAGAAAAAATGAAAATCATGGGAATTATAGGTAAAAATAATCTTTTAAACAAGGTATTACGTTTTGTGACTTTAAACGGAAGTATGCATATGATAAACGCCCTGGTTAGAGTGAATTCCACCGATTTTTTTCTGCCTCCCAGTGAAGAAAACATAGAAGCCTTGGAAGAAGAACCTTTCCTAAAGCCCTACTCTTCAAAACGGGATTTTACCAAAGATGAAGAAGTGGTAAAATTATTACTCAATCTTTTTAGTATAAAACCCCAATTAAGAATGGAATTTTTGGGCCAGGATTATGACTATGATGTCTTTATGAAGCAGCTTTCGGATATCTACAATAAGATTCGTTCTACTGCCGATGAGATAGAAGAAAAGGGGCGCTTAATCGATAAAAAAAGAGAGTACATTGATAACCTTGAATATCTGTCCCGGTTTAGTTTAGATGTAAACCGGTTAATTAATATGAAATACCTTGTGTTCAGACTTATCAGGATTTCCAGAGAAAATTACGATAAGCTCAAGAAGAATTACGAGAACATACCAGCAGTCGTATTAAAGGTGGCGGTTGAAGGCAAATATGTGATAGTGGTTTCCATAACTCCGGTAAACCTGGAGGAAACCCTGGAGAAGATTTTTAGTTCTCTTAATTATGCCGTTCTGGCCATACCCACAGAATTTAACGATACTACCTTAAAAGTTACGGAGAAGCTTACCAAAAGTATAGATGAGGAAGAAAAGGCGATAGAGTCCCTTAAAAAATCTCTTGAAGATTATAGGGTAAAATATATTACAGAATTTAAAAAAGGTTATTCCAGGCTGGAAATGGAGAAAAAAATCGAAGAACTTAAATCAGAGATTGCCATAGGTAATAAATTATTTTTTATGTTTGGCTTCGTGCCTGTCAGCACTGTCTCCAAGCTGAAAACCGAACTGGAAAGCCAGTTCGGGGACAAGGTTATTATTTTGGTGGATGATGTCAATAAACCTGGTTCGGGCATAACCCCGCCCACAAAACTTAGTAACATAAAACTATTTAGCCCTTTTGAAACCTTGGTAAAGATGTATGGTACCCCGGCTTACCGCGAAAAAGATCCTACATCCTTTTTCGGTTTGACCTATATGCTTCTCTTTGGAGCGATGTTCGGTGATGTGGGCCAGGGGCTCATACTGCTTTTTAGCGGTCTTATTTTAGAGTTTGTATGGAAAAAGACTAGTCTGGGAGGAATTTTGAGCAGGATAGGTTTAAGTTCCACTGTTTTTGGTTTTATTTACGGCAGTGTTTTCGGCTCCGAGAAAATCCTATCACCGCTCATCATCAGGCCTATGGCAAACATCAATGTCATACTGCTGGCGGCAGTGTTTTTCGGTATAGTACTTATTTTAAGTAGTTATATATACAACATAATAAATTCCAGCCTGGAAAAAAACATGGAAGAGGGTCTTTTCGGCAGAAATGGTATAGCAGGACTTGCCTTTTATTTAATATTGTTATATACAATATTTCGAGTTGTTGTTACCCACAGTAATATATTACCGGCACTGGTTTATATCATGGTTGGTC
>CAYTVM010000296.1:0-2957 GCA_964441685.1 uncultured Atribacterota bacterium
CTAACAATTTCGGGATATCCGATAATTTTACTGTTTTAAAAACAAAAAAACCGACTATAAAAGCATAGGCCACTGCTATAGCGGCAGCTTCGGTAGGGGTAAACATGCCTGATAGAATTCCTCCTAAAATTATTACCGGCATAAGCAATGCAGAAATCGCTTCTTTAAAAGCTTTCAACATCTCCAATAGTGTAGCTCGCCTTTCCTTTTTAGGATAACCCCGCTTATAAGAAATATATCCTGCCAATATCATTAATATTAATCCCAACAACAGACCGGGTAAAATTCCAGCTGCAAATAATCCGGCAATGGATACTCCCATTAACGAACCATAGATAACCATCATATTACTGGGAGGAATAGTGGGACCAATAATAGAAGATGCTGCGGTTACAGCAGCACTAAAATCCTTATCATATCCATCTTCCACCATCGCCGGTATTAACATAGTCCCGATTGCAGCTGTATCTGATACGGCTGCTCCGGTCATTCCTGCAAAAAATATACTGGCAATAATATTTGCATGAGCTAAACCACCACGTAAATGCCCCACTAACACATTTGCAAAATTGACTAACCTGGTAGTTATTCCTGATTTATTCATAATTTGACCTGCCAGAATAAAAAAGGGCATTGCCATTAAGGTAAACATATCCAATCCCGCAAAAAACCTCTGAGGAACCATATTTAACAAGATAGGCATATCCATTTTTAAAAAAATAAACAATGCGGTTGCACCCAAAGCAAATCCTATAGGCATTCCTGCAAAGAGCATGATTAAAAAAGATAAACCCATAAATCCGAGCATAATTATTGTCACTCCATAATTATTATTTTTAAACTTTTACTTCTTTTAAAGCTCCTTCCACCTCTGTCTCTCCTAATAATTCATTAAAAGTTATGTCCGGTTTAAAACTAAAAATAATTTGAATTATTTGCTGAATAATGGCAAGTACTCCAGATACCGGAATACTTAATAAAGCCCAAAACATACTAATTCCTAATCCCGTAGAAAGCTGAGGGATAGCTTTATTTGCTATATACATTCCTTTATAACTTAATACACTTAAAAAAATTAATATAATAATATTAACCAAAAAATTTAATATTCTGGCATATTTTATTGGTATGTTTCTGATAATTAATTGTATACCAACATGTTCTTTATCTTTTATCCCAATGCTTATACTTAATAACGCAGCCCAGATCATCAAATATCTGGCTAATTCTTCAGTCCAACCTAGTGAATTACGAAGAACATATCTAAAAAAAACACCTACTAAAACAGTTAAAACCATTATGGCTGCTAATAAAGTTACAACGAAAATTGTTATTTTGGCCAAATAATTTCCCAAGGCATTAGCTTTTTCAAAAATTGTTTTTTGCTTCAATTTCGTATCTCCATAAAAATAATTTAATAGATATTACAATAGAGGGGGGATAAATTTATCCCCCCTCTATTTTTCCTTATTATAAGCCTAGAGCATCTTGTGCTTTTTTAATTGCATCTAAATATTTTTGAGCTAATTCTTTTCCTTCTTCCTTGTACTCATCTTCGATGAATTTCATTGCTGCCGGAATAGTAACCTCTTTAAACATTTGCAGTTCTTCGGCAGTTGGTTTATAGACTTCCATTTTAGTAGCTAAATATGGTACACCTTCATCCGAGGTTTCAATTAACCGATTCACTCCTCTACCTGCAACATTTCCAACTCGAGCCGCTTCTTCAATTACGGTCTTCTGCTGATCGGTTAAAGCATTAAACCATTCGCTATTTATTACCCAAACATAAGGGGTATACATATGATTGGTTAAGGTTAAATATTTTTGTACTTCTTCTAATTTACCTATTTTTATAATAGGTGCAGGATTATGTTGGCCATCTACTACCCCGGTCTGTAAAGAAGTGTATACCTCTGCCCAGGCAATAGGTGTTGCTGATGCCCCTAAAGATCGCATAAATTCCATATGAATAGGAATGGTCATTGTTCGGATTTTTAATCCTTTCATATCATCTGGTTTTTGAATAGGTCTTTTGCTATTAGTTAATTGGAAAAATCCTCCGGATTCACCAAAGGCCAATACTTTAAAACCGGTCTTTGCTTCAATATCTTTAGCAAGCTCTCGCCCAAAAGGTCCATCATATACTTCGTAAGCCACGCTATAATCGGTAATGGAGAAAGGAATGTTTACTATGGAAAATAAAGGATAAAAAATAGTCATTCCACCACCTGAAGCAATATAACTTTGGGTAACCCCGGTTTGTACCTGCTCCATGCTTTCGCGTTCATTTCCCAAAACACCATTAGGATAAATTTCAACCACTATTTCATTATTGGTTCCGCTTTCAACCATGGATTTAAAAACCTGGGCCATAGCTGCAGTCGCAATTTCTTTTGGTTCTTGAGGGTTTAAATGACTCAACTTTAAAACTTTAGTATCGCCTGCCCAACTAATTCCGGAAAATATCACCATTACCATAACTACAATTAGAAAAAATGTAATTTTGTTTTTCATTTTTAATCTCTCCTTTAGAAATTTTTTTCATAAAGATATGATTAATTAGATTTTCTCTCTTTTTCCGCCTCCTTACTTCTTTATATTTTACTAAATTGTGCCTCATGCTTAATACAGTTAAATAGATTTTTTTATCTCTCTATTATATTATTCCACACGAATTTTTAATTTCCTTCTTTTTTTACAATAAAATTAATAAATTTTTATCATTGCTCACAATACTATAATTTCTTTGATTTGCTGTCTCAAAAAATCGGGATCGGTAAAAAGGATAGAGTTGATACCGATTTTTTGAGCAGAAAGGACATTTTCTTCTGTATCGTCTATAAAAACTGTCTCTTCGGGTTTAACACCCTCACTTCTCAGAATATGCCAGTAAAAATCAGGGTCAGGTTTGGAGATGCCCATTAAAGTAGAGGAATAAACCTCATCAAAGATTT
>CAYTVM010000297.1:0-2894 GCA_964441685.1 uncultured Atribacterota bacterium
CCTGCAATATGGGAAAAGTATATATTTATTACAGCTTTTAGTTTAATGACCGCCTATTCGGGAAAAACAATAGGCGCAGTACTCGCTGATGATAAGTTAAAACATATGACAGAAAATATCATGAAAGAAGTTGTTTTGGTGGGAAAAACGAAAAATATAGATTTTGAGCAGGATATAGTAGAAAAAACTTTACGAAAAGCTCAGAATTTTCCTTATGAAACTAAAACTTCTTTCCAAAGAGATTATGAAAAAGGGAACAACAGACATGAAGTAGATATATTGGGAGGTACTTTGATTCGTCTGGCTAAAGAATATAATATCTTAATTCCCACAATTACGGAAGTGTATGGAGAATTAATTGCACGATAAAATTTGAGCGCTTCTTACTTCAGGAGGAAGAAATAAATGTTGAAAGAATTGATCCAGGATGGGTATGGAATTAAAGAAGATTTGAATTGTGCGGAAACTATTTTGTATGGTGCCAATCGAGTTTATCATCTTGATTTAAATTCAGAATCTTTAAAACTGGCAGCTGCCTTTGGCGGAGGCATGGCTATTGAAAGTGTCTGTGGTGTATTGACAGCGTCTCTTATGGTTTTAGGGAAGCTCTTTGTTCCGGAAGTTGCTCACAAATATCCGGAAATCAAAGAATTAAGTAAAGAATTATTTGATACCTTTAAAAAAGAAATGGGGGATATCCTTTGTAAGCCGTTAAAAGATAATTACCGAACAGAAGAGAAAAAATGTAGAGAGGTCATTTTAAAAGCAGCAGAAGTTTTGGATAAGATATTAACAAGAGAATTAAAAAATCTATCAAAGAATCGTCCGTTGACCAAGTCCGTTGACTAATTTTTTGAATAAAATGTCAAATTAGTATAAAATAAAAAAGAGGGAAGAAATGATGGATAAAATAATTGCCTTTTGTGGATTAAGCTGTAGCGGATGTCCGGCATTTATTGCTACTCAGAAAGATAATAATAAGGAAAGGGAAAAAACGGCAAAAGCCTGGTCTAAAATGTATAAGTCCGATGTAAAACCAGAAGATATTAATTGCGATGGGTGTTTGGAAAAATCTGGTCGACTTTTTAATTATTGTAAAGTCTGTGAAATAAGAAAGTGTGGGCAGGAAAAGGAAGTTAAAAATTGCGCATACTGTGATGATTACGCCTGCGAAAAGCTAATCAAGTTTTTTGATATGGCCCCTGAGGCCAAGACTGCCCTGATAGAAATCAGAAAAAATCTTTAGACTCAAAATTATAAAAACTTCTTTTTTAAAAAGCTGCTATAAAGTATAAAATTAAGGGGGAAGATTAAGATGAAAATACTTCTTGTTTACCCTGAATATCCGGAAACCTTCTGGAGTTTTAAATATGCTTTAAAATTTATTTCTAAAAAGGCAAGTCTCCCTCCTTTGGGACTGTTAACTGTAGCTGCCCTTCTTCCCAAAGAGTGGGAGAAAAAATTGGTAGATATGACCGTAACAGCATTAGTTGATAGAGATATCAAATGGGCTGATTATATATTTATTAGCGCTATGTCTATTCAAAAAGAGTCGGTTAAGAAGATCATTGCTCAATGTAAGAGGTTGGAAGCCAAGATTGTTGCCGGCGGTCCTTTCTTTACATCCGGATATGAAGACTTTGAGAATGATGTAGATTATTTTGTACTTAATGAAGCTGAAATCACCCTACCTCTATTTTTAGAAGATTTAGAACGAGGACACCCTAAACATATCTATACCTCAGACCAGTGGATTGATATAAAAAAGACCCCCATCCCCCTTTGGGAATTAGTCGATATAAATAAATATGTCACGATGTGTATCCAATATTCTCGAGGGTGTCCCTTTAACTGTGATTTTTGTGACGTTACCTTGCTCTTTGGACATAAGATGAGATTAAAAACCAAAGACCAGATATTAGCAGAATTAGATAGTCTATACTCACGGGGATGGAGAGGTGGCGTATTTATTGTTGACGATAATTTTATCGGGAATAAAAGAGAATTAAAGGTTGAACTACTACCGGCGATGATTCATTGGATGGAAGAACGAAAATATCCTTTCAATTTTACTACTCAAGCCTCGATAAATCTCTCCGATGATGAGGAACTTATGCATTTGATGTTTCAGGCAGGGTTTGCTTCAGTATTTGTGGGCATTGAGACTCCTGATGAAGAAAGCCTGGCAGAATGCAACAAATTACAAAATAAAAATCGTGATCTGATAGCTTGTGTTAAGAAAATACAAAAGCTTGGTTTAATAGTTAATGGAGGGTTTATTATGGGGTTTGATAATGATACACCGGCAATTTTTGAGAGAATCATTGAATTCATTCAAAAAAGTGGCATTGTCAGCGCCATGGTCGGACTGTTAAACGCTCCCCGAGGTACCAAGCTCTACAAGCGACTGGTTAAAGAGAATAGATTATTAAAAGAAGCCACAGGTGACAACACCGACCTTTCCATTAATTTTATTCCCAAAATGAACCATAAAGCACTTATCCATAACTATAAAAGAGTTCTTAATACCATTTATTCCCCCAAATGTTACTATGAACGTCTCCTGACACTTTTAAAAAATATGAAACCTTTAAGAAAGAAAAGTTATCAATTCCATCTTTATTATCTTACTGCCTTCCTTAAATCTATCTGGCAACTGGGTATAATAGGGAAGGAAAGGTTTTATTATTGGAAAGTCTTTTTCTGGACTTTATTTCGGCGTCCGCAACTCTTGCCTACGGCTATAACCTATGCCGTTTACGGTTTTCATTTTCGTAAGATTTATGAAAATTATTAATTGTGTTGGGAACCTAACCCCCTCAAGGTCAGTTGTAAATGTATTAGACTCAGACACATTCTTGACTAAACTTTAAAAATGGTATATTATTTAAAAA
>CAYTVM010000298.1:0-2892 GCA_964441685.1 uncultured Atribacterota bacterium
TTTTACTGAAAAAAAGTATCCGTTATAATCGATAATTACCTCATCATTATTTATTTCTTTTATAATATATCTATCTAATAAAATATCATACAAATTAGCAATGAAAATCTCGCCATTCATCTCGATCATTGCTACTTTTTTATCTTTTGACCCAATTATTCCGGTTAGTTTTGTCCCCGGAGGTAATTCTGGTTTGGGGAAATTTAAAATACCCTCTTCTTGCTTCTCATCTGTTTCCCCTAAATAATAAGAAGTACTCACCTTTTGGAAAGGATTTCGATTGCTTGGCGGCATATAGGGTTCATAAACAAATATTTTATCTTCATAACCCTGTTTTCTCTTTTCCACCTCAATTTCAAATTCTGTTTTCTCTTTCACTACGGGTTTGGTTTCTATATTCGTCGTTTCTACAGTTGAACTCGGCGTTATTACTTCTTTTGCAGGTGTAGCCGGTAATTTTACCTTATTAGCGGGAAATACAAGTGGATATCCCAAATAAACTATCCCGGCTAACAACAATAGTATCAATATAAAAATAAAAAATTTATTCTTATTTTTTCCCTTATCTGATTCTGATTTTTTAAATAAATTTCCAATAGATATTTTTCTCACTCTATTTAGAATCCCCTTTTCCTAAAACATATGCAAACATATTGATAGAAATATTTAGTTTTTTAACTTCATCCCCTGCTTTATTTAATTTCAATTCTTTAACATCAATGATTCGAGGCAGGTTTTCTATCCGGTCCAAATAGGCTATTAAATCAAAATAATCGGCTGTTAAACTCATAGTTATCGGTAGTTTTCCGTAAATCCTATCTTTTTCCCAGGAAATATTTTGTGGAGTAAAGGTCGAAAAATCGACATTGAATTCAGTTAGAGTATCCTGAATCATTACTAATAAATCAGGTATTTCCTTTTCTTTGGGTAACATCACTTCTAAAAATTCTAATTTTTCCAATAAAGCTTTATACTCTACTTTTAAAGCACCAAGTCTTGCTGCAATTCTTTTTCCTTCAATAATTTTATTGGTGGTAATCTCAATATCTCTATCCAGTTGTTCAATTTTTTGCATTCTTGGCTGAAAAACATAAGTATAACTCAGGTAAGCAAAAACAATCAAAACTACAAATATTAAAAATACCACCGTACCTTTAGATATTTTCATCCAAAAAACCTCTATTTTATATTCTTTATTGTCATTGCGAGCACCATTTTTGGTGCGTGGCAATCTGTTACTTCCCTGATGATCTCTTCGGTATAAATACTCCCGAAAGTGTAAAATTTACAATCTCTACGTCGGTATCTTCTTCTTTGATTTTACTCTTTCTAACATAAGCAAGTTCAATATTATCAAAAGTAGGGTCATCCTTTAAAGTGACCATATATTTTGCAATCAAATAGTTATTATAAGTATTAGCGGAAAAATTAAAAGTTTGATTAGCGCTTAAGGAAAGGTTATCCACCCATACTTCATCCGGAAGTGAAGTACTATACTCACCTAAAATTCTAGATAAATGGGATTGATTATCGATCAGTCCCTGAATTGTATTTACTCGCTCTTCTATTATTTTCTTATCACTTTCCAGATTTTTTACTTCTTTAATCACTTCCTCAATTGAGGCTAATTCACTCTTCATTCTACTTAATTCTTGTTCCTTATAATCTATTTGCAGTTCTAACGAAAAATAAAAATAAGCAGAACCAAATATTAAAATAATGAAAAATAAAATAATTAATACTCTTCTTATATTAAATTTTTCTTTTTCTTTATATTCAACTGGCAAAAGATTAATATTCGCCATTCCAAAATTACCTTTCTCTCTTAGCCAATCCGATTACAGTGGCCAAGGAATATTTTATTTTCTTTATTCTATCCAGATCAAATGCACTTTCATCTATCTTTATTTTTTCCAATGGATTTTTAATGATTATGGGGATTTCAATTTGTTCACTTAAAAATTTATCAATATTATTTATATTAGCACTTCCACCAGATAATAATACTTTATTATATTTAACTTTTTGACTTTGCGTTTTATAATAACTCAGCGACTTTCGCACTTCCTTGGTTATTTGATTTAATAATTTTATTATTATCTTCTCGCTTTCGTTTATCTTTTCTTCTTTTGCTTCCGGACTCAATACAATCTCTGTCTCTCTTTTAAGTTTTTCTGCTTCTTTAAAAGAAATATTTAGAGATGCAGCAATTGCTTTAGTAATATCATTCCCTCCAATTAAAATATTTCTGGTAAATTTAATATTACTTTTCTCAACCAAAGTAAGGATGGTACTACTTGCACCGATAGATAAAATTACATCAATAATTAAACTTTCTTTTTCTCCTTCTTCCTGTTCGGAAAGATAATCTTCAAAAGCTCTGATATTAGCAGAAGAAATTACATCTACTATTTTTGGCATTATCCTGGCTTTTTTTAAGACTTCCATATAAGGATAAACGGTATTTTTGGGGCTAGCCACCAAAAGAACTCTCATCATTTTATTCCCATCTTTTTCTACAAATTCCTCCACTTTCTTAGCATCAATAATAGATTCATTTAAATCATAGGGGATATATTTAGGGGCTTCCCACATTACTCCGGCCATTAAATCTTTATCTTCCATCAAAGGGAGGATAATCTCTCTAACGATTACTTTTTGTCCGGTGATGGCAATAATTGCCTTTCTGTCTCTTATTCTACTTTCTTTTAATAACTCTATTAATACATCGGCAACAGCAAGGGGATCAAGAATTTCTCCATCGGCTATACTGTTTTCAGGGCTAAGCATTATCCCATAATTATCGAGTTCATAACCATCTATTATTTTATGTAGTTTCGCTACTTTAATAGAACGCGCACCAAAATCAATTGCAAACATACTTACTCCTTC
>CAYTVM010000299.1:0-2866 GCA_964441685.1 uncultured Atribacterota bacterium
CGTGAAGAAGAGGATCGATATCTTTGCTCCGAAAGGAGGTTTTGTCTTTGCTGCAATCCACAACATTCAACAAGAGGTATCTCCGGAGAAATGCCTGAAGCTTTTCGATACTGCCAGAGATTATGGAAAATATTAGAATAAATAGGGAAACATCCCATTTTCTTAGGCAATTGATATTTTACTTTTAAATTAGATAAATAGAGAAGGTGTGCCAGCTCAATAATTCGGCATCTATTTAGTGAAAAATCTATAGGATCTGAGGAGTATTTTAACCTGATGGTTGCGGATCCAAAAGAAAGACCTCATAAATGTGATACGTTATCCCTAATTTATTATTTTACTATCAATACTCTAAGAATTAAATTTGAATGGTTATTATATTGTATTGACTCTCGAAGAAATAGTCAAGATACTCTTAATATTCATATTTATTTTGAAATTCATTCAAAATATGATATATTATTGACTATATATATTTTTTATTCTTTATTAATTTAGCGCAAAACTCCTTAAATGTAAGGAAAAAATGAGAGTAATTTTTCCATATTCCGATTTTTGTGTAATAATTAGTATTTATTAAAATAAATTAGCAGAGGAGACTAAAATGTTTTCGAAAAGTTCGGACCCGGATAATGTATCAGTTTATAAGGTGCGAATTGGGATATATATGATTTTACTATACGCACTCGTTTATTTTGGTTTTATAGTTATTAATATAACCAATCCACTCTTAATGGAAAGAATAATATTTAGTGGCCTTAACCTGGCAGTTGTCTATGGAATTGGGTTAATAGTATTTGCCTTGATTCTTGCTTTTATTTACAATAGCATGTGTTCGAAAAAAGAAGCTGAATCAACTAATATGTCCTCGAAAAAAGGAGGTAAATAATGTCACTGCTTCCTTTTTTCATATTTGTTATTTTCGTAGGAATGGTTCTTTGGCTTTCTTTTTACTTTGCAAAACAAACAAAAACTTCACAAGGTTATTTCGCAGCACACGGGGAGATACACTGGGTAGTAAATGGTGTTGCCTTTTCCGGTGATTATTTATCAGCCGCTTCTTTCTTGGGTATTTGTGGTATGATTGCAACTGTAGGTTATGATGGGTTTCTTTATTCTATTGGGTATCTGGCTGGCTGGATGGTTGCACTATTTGTTGTAGCCGAACCCATGAAACGTTTAGGCAAATTCACATTCTCTGGTATACTTGATTCAAAGTTTAATTCAAAAGCTATCCGTATTACTGCAGGAATAAGTACATTGATTATCTCAATTTTTTATCTTATCCCTCAGATGGTAGGTGCCGGTGCTCTAGTAACACCACTTCTTGGACTCCCTCATTACGTAGGTGTTATTATGGTAGGCTTGATAGTTATTACTATAGTGGCGACTGCAGGGATGACCTCCACAACCTATGTTCAATTTCTTAAGGGATCGCTTTTAATAATTTTTTCTACAGTCTTATGTATTTTTATATTAATTCAAGGCTTAAACACCGAACCTGATCAAGGGGGGAAAGTCCCATTTTATAAATATGCAACTATTCAAGCACAACTTCAGAGAAATGAAATTGTACCGGTGGATGTCACTTATATTAAAAAAGGTGAAATTACAAATCATGAGCTTACATTTTTAAAGCTTTCAAAAGATGGTGTTCAAACTTGGTGGTTAGAGGATATTGACTCAAAAGGAAATATTATTTTAAAGGAAACACAGTCTGAAGTTAGATCATCAAATGGTGAGTTTTTTATTAATGGAAGACTTGCCTCAAAAGATAATCAGCTTCGTCAAGTTGGAAATCTCGAAAAGATAGGTGGTAAAAGCGGTGAGCAAGCAAAGACCGGAAGTATTAATCCTTTTAAGTTCTTGTCATACTTTTCAGATAAAAACACAGTCGTAACACGTTGGGAAAGCACTTTATTTAAGGATGGAGAAGATAAAGTAACTGTCTATTATTCGATTGAAACACCTGGCAATAAGATAATGCGACCTGGTTTAAAATTTAAAGTAGAGGGTTCTCCCTCTGAAAAGCTTGATTTTATTTCCTTAATGCTTGCTTTGTTTTTTGGCACTGCGGCATTACCACATATTCTTATTCGCTACCTTACAGTAAAAACACCAGCAGATGCCAGAAAATCTACTATTGTAGCAGTTGCTTCAATCGGCTTTTTCTACGTGCTTACTTTAATAATGGGGTTGGGAGCAATGTCCAGTGGAGTGCTTAATCTGACATCAAGCAATATGTCCGCCCCTCTACTTGCTAAATCATTTGGTGTTCTTTTATTTTCTATAATATCGGCCATTGCTTTTGCAACGGTTCTAGGCACAGTAAGCGGTCTTCTTGTGGCAGCAGCAGGTGCGGTTGCACATGATTTAATCGGATCTTTTAGGGGTGTATCAATGACAGATAAGCAAAAGGTTATTGCAGGAAAAATTACGGCATTTGGTGTAGGTATTATCGCAATCATTCTTGGTATTCTTTTTAAAGGAACAAATGTTTCATTTCTGGTTGGGTTGGCATTTGCTATTGCAGCATCGGCTAACTTACCAGCCATTATGATGGTTTTATTCTGGAAGAAAACCACAGCAAAGGGTATTGTGGCTTCGATTATTGTTGGTATTTTTACATCCTTGGGAATGATTCTTCTATCACCAAGTATGTATGCGAGTTATGGCCTTAACCCAGACACAGCACCGATACCTTTTAGTAATCCAGGAATTATTTCAATACCGCTAAGTTTCTTGGCAATAGTAGTAGTATCGCTTTTAACCCAAAAAAAGATAAAGTTTTAACTGAAATAACATAAGGAATGTTTGTTAAGGTTTTTCTTAACTTATTAAAAACGGGTCAGATTTTATAATTTCA
>CAYTVM010000300.1:0-2854 GCA_964441685.1 uncultured Atribacterota bacterium
ACTTGTAAGTCTTTTTGAGCTAATTTCAATTGGAGATATTCATCAACGACTTGAATAATCAGGTCTTCTTTTTTCTGTTGATATTGCTCTTTTTCCTGAATGAGTGATAATTCATTTTGTCTTTCTAATAAATTAGATTGGGTTAACCGGTTTTCAGCTTCATTCCTTTTGGCATCAATTTCTGCATTTTCCGACTGATAAGCGGCTTTTTGGAATTCAAGATTATTGGTTAATGCCATTTCTATAGCTTGAGGAAGATCTAGCTTAATATTTTCCTGAGCAATAATTTGAATATTTGCTATCAGCATAATACCAGATAACAGAAATACAAAAATAACCAGCTTTTTCTTCATGACTTACCTCCTGATACAAATAAATTTAAAGATATAATTTTTTATTCTGACCTATATTAATATTATAATCTAAAATTTTTATATAGCGAAAATTAATTTTTTATAAAATGAAAATTAAAATTTTATTAACTCCTTTTGCTGATTTAAAAAAGAGGGCAAGCTATTTCTTTATTTCCCCCATTTGCTATTATTTAAAAAGTTGCCTAGCTCTTTTTATTCTTCTTTTGCATTGCCACATTTAGTGTAACTGATACCTTGAATAATGCTGAAACAGAAGAAGAGACATGGTATCGAGCCTTTATTCTTAAGAACTAATTAATTATATATCAAGAGCAAAGATTCGACCTCAAGAACATTAATTGAAGATTTAAATTGAAGATATTGACAAACAGTTTTTTGTTGTATATATCTTTCCATAAATGCTCGATTAAACTAGATGATTGCGTTGCTCTTGTTTAATATTTTTTAGAAAGTGAGGTGATTTTGATGCCTTGCTGGAGCGGAAAAGGAAAAGATAAAGGAAAGGGAAAAGGAAAGGATAAAGACGAAGACTAAAATGCAAAATAATGATATCAATAAACTTCCTATATAAAAACTCTGGATTAACTTTTAAAATGAGTCATAAATTAACGAACTCTATAAAAAATTATATAGTTAGTTTATCTTATTACTAAAAATCAAAGAATAGTTTAGATAAAGCTCTAGCCGTTTTACAGTTTTAGGGCTTTATATTTTAAGAATAAAAGATACCCTCAGCCATTAAGTGTCATGGCAAAAAAAACACACAATTCCCATTGTACAACCCGGTAAAGAAATAGTATAATTTTAATAATTTGTTTAAAAGCAATAAGCAAATTAATTCAAAGGATAGAAGAATTAAAAATGAAAATATTAGCAGTGGATTTTGATGGGGTCATTAGCGACAGTGCTTTAAAATCTTTATTTGTAAGTCATAATGCCTATTGTAAATATTTTAGTTCGGAAGTAAAAAGAAATTTTGGTGGGGAATTATTTACTTTTGAGAATTGGGAAGAAATGAAAAGACAATATAAAAAAGAAATGGATAATTACCACCGCTTGAGGTCTTATATTGAATTATCGGGTGATTTTTTCGCTATTATTAAAATTATGGAAGAGCAGATTTGGATTAAGGACCAACAGGAATTCATTACTTATCGTAACCAGTTCCAATTCAATCATCAATTTTTTCGAGAATTATTTTTTGAAGAAAAAGAAAAATGGCAGAAAAAAAGTTTTAAAAAATGGTTTTTTCTATCGCCTGTTTTCAAGGAAGTCGTCAAGGGGATTCAAAAATTTACAAAGGAAGGTCAAAAAGTTGTCATTGCTACCTCCAATCTTAGAGAATCCATTCATCGTGCCTTTCAGCCGGAATATCTTGGTTTTAAGATGGATATTGAAGATATTTTTGATAAACACTTTGGCAAGCATAAAGCAGAGCATATGCAGGCCATCGCTAAAAAATATGGAACCAAACTAAATGAGATTTATTTTATTGATGACCAGCTAAGCTATCTTAAAGGAACTGATACCCTGGGGGTTCACGTTTTTTTAGCCGGATGGGGTTATTGTACCGAAAGCCAAAAAAAGGAAGCGAAAAAAGAACAAATCCCCATTATTAAGGATGAAAAGGATTTTTATCCGGTATTAAAGCAAGTTTTAAGTTAGTGCAATAGGAGAAAATAGGATTGAATCTTTATTGTTGGTAAAATAATATAATGAACTGTCAAGAATAATGATTTGGTCCAATCATTAAAAAAAGATCGAATTTATCAAAACTGAATTTTTTTATTCTAATTCATTTGACTCTATTAAGGGTCTCATCTATAATTTAGGAAACTGAATATTTGCATATAAAAATCTAAAAAGATATACTGGGTTTTAATGATAAAAAACCTATAAAATCTGGGGAAAATAAGTGGTTTATTGACCTCGCAAAATATCCACCTCGGTAATATTAGATCACAAATCTCGATTAGGAGTAAACATGAACAGACATTTTACAATCATCCTTAACCCAATTGCCGATCAGGGGAATGCGAAGAAAAAAATCCCCATAATAGAAGAATTCTTTTCAAAAAATACAACAGATTTCAAGATAATTCTTACAGAAGGAATCGGTCATGCTACTTCTATAGCAGCAACGAGTGCCCAAATTCCTGATCACGTCATTGTAGCTGCCGGCGGAGACGGTACTTCTAACGAGGTAATAAACGGACTTATGTCTAATTCCCATAAACTTGAGTCATCATCAATCCATCAAAATTGTTTACAGTTTGGTGTTTTGCCTATTGGCCGTGGGAATGACTTTGCCTTTGGAGTAGGTGTTCCACAGCATCTTACGGAGAGCATGCGCCTTCTTCTTGATGGGAGTTTTTATCCGATAGATGTTGGGCTTATTACCGGTGGAGATTTTCCCAAGGGTCGATACTTTGGAAACGGTGTTGGTATCGGCTATGATGCAATTATCGGGCTGGAGGCGG
>CAYTVM010000301.1:0-2829 GCA_964441685.1 uncultured Atribacterota bacterium
CTTCCATCTAACCAAGCCTGCACTAAGGTATCTATATCCCAGGATTTCCAGGCGATAGTAGCAGTAATATTACTGGTAATTTCTGCATCAGCGGAGCAAGTTGGTTGTATATTCCAGGTAATTGTACCTTCATCCCAAGCGCTGGTAACCTGATGTAAACCTATGGTAAAACTATCAGTACCAAACCCACCATAACGATAAAGCTTTAAATCAGCATCAACCACTACTGCATTTGCCGGAACAGTGCCCAGACCAAATTTAATATATGTTCTCCTTGCAGAGGTAGCATTATTCCCGACATCACTATATATGTAATTTCCCCATTTTGTATCAGGCATTGAGCTTCCTACTCCACTATCTATGCCTGCGGCCCCCGGCTGAAGGGTAATATACTGTGTGGTAGCATAAGTCAGAGGCGGATTAAGATATGTAGTTTGATTGGCATTCACCGTAACAGCGGTATCTTCCCAAATACTATAATGATATTTATCTAATTTTACAGTATGACTCCCTGCTGCTATATTTGTAAGTATAATAGGAGTAACTTGTCCGGTGTCTACACTATCAAGATAGACTTTTGCTCCAACAGGGTTAGAATTAATATCGATAGAACCGAAAGCTGCCCCCACGGTCACTGTCACCGAAGCAGTAACACTTCCGGCAACATTAGTTGCAGTAAGGGTATAAGTAGTACTTGTTAGGGGACTTACTGCGGTAGTGCCAGTAGATGCTACGCTACCAACACTCTGGTCAATAGCGACAGTCATTGCATCGGTAACGCTCCAACTTAAATTGGAGCTCTCTCCTGCCGTAATGGTTGTTGGATTAGCTAAAAAGGAATTAACAATAGGAGTTGCTGGTGTTGTTCCACTACACCCGGCAACTAATAATAAAACAATCATTACAAAAAACAAGCTGAAATACTTAAAAGAATTTATTTTTTTACTTTTCATTTTTTACCTCCTTATTATTAAGTATATTTTCGAAAATATAATATTTTTTTTGGTCATCCCTCCCCCTTTTTTTTGTTTTCTCCCTAGCCTCTATAAAGCTTTCCAGAATTCTGTCCGGTAACAGTCCTTTGGCCTGAAAGTTTAAATACTTTTGGTATCTTATCTCTTCGGCTCCTTTTCTTTTTTGATGAGAAGAAAAAGATTCTCCTGTTACCTTCATCCAGAATAAAATATTTGGTTTTAGATTGAGTAATAATAGAAGATTGATACTTTAATGGTTAGTATAGTTAAGATGTGTTACTTAGTGGGTCTCTTGGAATAAAAAAGAGTGCGACTCTTAGGTTATATCTTAGATAATAGTGCTTTTTATTTTAGTATAATATTATTATAGATATTCCGCTTGTTAAATTGTTTTTAGTCATTATTTTATATATACTATACAACTTACTAAAAATCCTTCTTTTTCTAAAAAATAATTTAAAAAAATAAAATGCCCTTCTGCAAATGCTAAAGGGCTGGGCTTAGCAAGCTCCCCTTATTGGACACGTTCAGAACTTTTAAGGGAAATCTTGCAATAGAAAATATCAGATTAATAAGTTAATTTTTCAATAAAGCAACAAAAATAACTGTTATTTGGCTTCCCTGCTAAGACGAGTTTTGAACTTTTTGTATGAGTGGTGAAACTGAAAAAGTATATAAAAAGTTATTAGAAACAATACGCAATTTCTGAGCATAAAAAGATGTCATGAGTTTTTATTTACTTTTGACTTTGGTATTCCGAACCACCTTGGAGTCCTATCTCTATATTCATAGTAAGCATTACCATATTGCTCCAGGCATCCCTTCTCTTCGAAATCCACAAAGACTACAGTACCCACTGTAAATAGGAGTAAAAACAACATAAAGAGCCATGAAGCTGTCGCGATGCTTATACCCAGGAAGACAAGAAAATAGCTCATATACATAGGATGTCTTGAATACTGATAAAATCCTTTTTTAATTGGTCCTTTAGGTGGTGAATTGGCCCAGTTTACCATCACAATGATCAAGCCAGCCAATCCTAACAGTGCAATGGGAATACCCATATAAAACCATATAGTCTCTAATTTTAATGGCAGGAAAATGGAATAGAGAGCAGCGATGAAAATGATATACTTGGAAGAACAGAACAGTGTCTTATTAACCTTTGAAAAGTTCTTAAATTCTTCCTCCTGGGAAGGCATTACCCTCTTATTGGCAAAACGAATAAAAAAAGGGAAAGTTAATAAAACTAGAAGCATGAAAATCCAGGCATTCCACAAGCCTACTTCAAATTCTGGGATGAGAGACATTTTTTCTCCTTTTATTTATTTTAGTACGTATTTTCATATTTCACCCCGAAGTTAGCATTTTTTCTAACTTAAAATAAGCAAACTATTTTTATATACTTCTAAATTAGTTGTTTTATGAAGTACATTGTTGCATTAATATAATTTCTATATTTATTATTCTACAAAAACTTCAAAAATCCTTCTTTTCAATTAAATGAAAAATTTAAACGGCAAGGAAGGAAGTGATCCTGAGATACGCTCCCTATCCTTGTCTAACCAACATCATAAGATAACATGAATGACACTATTGAATGACTACTTTGATCACATCAACATGAGAACTTCAACCTGGTGACTTGCTTCAACTTCCCCCCATTTAGGCATGAGTCCTTGCATTTCCTTATCTACCATCATTTTCTCAAAGAAATCAGACATGGCAGTAAGGCTATCCCACTCGACCTCAAAAATAACGGTATGCATGGAATCTCCACCACCGATGAAAGGCCGGTATGTCCTCATGGGGAATTTCTCCCGAGGTGTATTCAGTATGCGGCTTACAATCGACA
>CAYTVM010000302.1:0-2820 GCA_964441685.1 uncultured Atribacterota bacterium
ACAATTCGCCCCTGCTATCTTATTCCCTCTAATAATGACAGCTCCATCGTGTAAAGGGGAATCAGGCATAAATATAGAATATAACAATTCCGGAGAAAATTCACTGTTTAAAATAATACCAGTCTCTAAAATATCTTTTAAACCAACTTCTCTCTCTAAAATAATCAAGGCTCCTTTATGTTTACTAGAAAGCATAGGCATTACCATAACCAATCCATTGATCAATTGTTCTATTTTTTTGTCTATTTCCTTATGCAAAAAGGGGGTATTTATAAAAAATCCTCTTTTTCCCATCTTTAATAATCCTCTTCTTATTTCTGGTTGAAATATTATAGGTAAGGCTACAACCATCATGGCCATGGCTCCTTTTAGAAGCCAATTGATAGTTCTAAGGCCAAGCTGATCAGCAACAAAAGAAAAGATAAAAAGAATAACTAAACCTTTGATTAATTGCACTGCTGGGGTATCTTTGATTAAAAGAATGATATGATAGGAGATAAAAGCAATGATTAATATATCTAAAATATCTAAAAGACTGAAAGAGATTGGCACTTGATTCTCCCTTTTTTAAATTAGTCGTTAGTGAATAGTGAATAATCGTTAGTTTTAAATACAATTTTCAAGTTTCCGTTATCATTATATAGTGAAAAGCTTATAGTATCATAAACACAATATAAGAATAAAGTTTTTTCTGTCATAATTATATAGTTATTTTGTTCTTTAATCAAATCTTGTATTCGTATCGAGTATCGAGTATATCGTATCGCGCAAAGAGAAGAAAAGTCTAAAGTTTATACTAATGCTGTATTTATAATAGTAAGGCTAAGACGCTTTTTTGAGCATGTAATCTATTTTCTGCCTGGTCAATTACTACAGAGTGAGGACCATCTATAACTTCATTAGTTATTTCTTCACCACGATGAGCTGGTAAGCAATGTAATATTATTACATCATCTTTTGCTTTATTTACTAAATCTTGATTTATTTGATAAGTCTTAAACACATCTTTTCTAATTACACTCTCTTTTTCAAATCCCATGCTGGTCCAAACATCGGTATAGATAATATCAGCTCCTTCTACAGCCTCTTTTGGATCGTGGATAATTTCTATTCTACTGCTTATTTTTTTAGCATCCTTCTTAGCAAGATTTACAATTTCTTCCTTCGGCTCGTAACCGGAAGGGACAGCTAAAACAATGTCCATCCCTACCTTAACCGCTCCAAATAATAAGGAATGTGCCACATTATTACCATCACCAACATAAGCTAATTTAAGATTAGATAACCGGCCCTTCTTTTCTTTAACAGTTAATAAATCTCCTAAAACTTGACAGGGGTGCAAAAGGTTAGACAATCCATTAATAACTGGAACTGATGAATATTTGGCTAGTTCTAACATTATTTCATGACTGAAAGTCCTGGCCATAATTCCGCTTACGTAACGAGATAACACTCGTCCAATGTCTTTAGTTATTTCTCTTTCTCCTAATTTTATATCACTAGGACCTAAATAAATTGCTTGCCCACCTAATTGGATCATTCCTGCTTCAAAAGATACCCTGGTCCTTAAAGAAGGTTTTTGAAAAATCATTCCTAAAACTTTTCCCTTTAAAAGTGGTTGTTCTTCATGAGAATAGTATCTCAATTTTATAATCTCAGCCGTTTCCAATATTTGAGTAACCTCTTCCCTGCTCAAATCATTAATGGATACTAAATTTTTTCCTTTCATATCTATAGCCATTATTTTTTTCCTTTCTTTTATAGAAATATTTTTTTACATATTTTGAAGTGGTGACAGAGAGTAATGCGGGATAATTTAATCTAAACCCCACTTCAGATCCAACTTTTAATTCTTCTTTAAAATCAGTAATATCAATAATTAAATGGTCACTACTTGCACCTACTATTTTTATTCCTTCTTTGAGAGGGATTAAACTATTGAGGTAAATATCCTGTTTCCCTATTGCTAAAATGGCTCTTTTTCGTATTCCTAAATCTCGAAAAGTGGGTTTCTCCCCAAAAGCATCCCGACCAATCTCCCCTCGGGGCAAAGATGGCTTCTCTTTTACTTCTATTACTTCTGCAGTTAAAATAAAAGTGTCCTGGTAAGTGTCTTCTATATTGCGCAATCTTACATCATCTTGACCAAGCAGAATACCTACTCCAATCCTTAACTGATTTATTCTATTAGGAATACTGCCATCTTCAACTAATTTTAAAACACTGGTATTCCCCCCTGAAATTACTTCTAAATTTATATGAAAATTATTTTCAATTGCTTCTGTTAATTCAACCAGTTTAGTCAAATTTTCTGAAGTAGGCATTACACCACTGATACAGCAAAAATTTGTTCCAATGCCTATTATTTTTACTCCAGATAATTTCCTAATTTCACCTATCATCTGTAAAGTATCATCTGGCATAATTCCTTCCCTTAAGTCCCCTAGGTCTATCATCAGAATTATTCTATGAACCATTTTTCTATTCAAAGCTTCTTGTGATAACGAATTAATTACCGACATCTCTGAATTTAAACTTATATCTGCCCAATCTATAACTCTGTCCACTTCACTTAACATAGGGATTCTTATTAACATCGTCTCTGCTTTAAGCTTAGCTTTCTTCAACCTTTTAAGATTCTCAATTCGAGAATCACCTAAAATATTTATCCCCCCGTCTATTATAGCCTGACCGACTTCCACAATGGCAGAACATCCTTTGGTTATTCCCACTACGTTAATTCCGCGTTTTAAACAGAGAGCTTCAATATTTTCTGAATTATTTTTTATCTTATCCAAATAAATATCTAATCGAGGATTT
>CAYTVM010000303.1:0-2813 GCA_964441685.1 uncultured Atribacterota bacterium
AAAAGGAGAAAGAATGAACGAAGATAAATTTCCCGGACACAAATTTTTACCTTATATACTTATTACTCCTTCTATTGCGGTAATTATAATTTTTTTGATCGGTCCTTTTATTCAAAGTGTATATACATCTTTTTTTGTATCAACCACCTTCGGTACGAACACTATCTTTGTTGGGCTTCGCAATTATATCCGTTTATTTTCTTCCCCAGACTATCTGAACAGTGCTGTGGTTACTTTTAAGTTCGCAGCTTTTGTTATCATGGTCGGGCTTTCTATTGCACTGGCCATTGCTCAATTACTTAACCAGAAGATCAGAGGAGTGGGTTTTTATCAAGTCGCTCTTATCTGGACTTACGCCATCTCTCCAACCATAGCTGGGGTTATTTGGGCTTCAATGTTTGCACCCTCTACCGGCCTTATCCCTTATATTATTTCTAAAATCTCTGGCGGATATACCTTAAATTGGATGACCAACGGCCAGTTAGCGTTATTTATAGTCGCTGCTGCTGCTACATGGAAGATGTTGGGTTATAATATTATTTTTTTTCTGGCAGGATTACAAAACGTGCCGGATGAATTTTTAGAAGCCGCTCGGATAGATGGCGCAAACCCCTGGAAATCATTTTGGCGTATCACTTTTCCCCTGCTCTCCCCGACTACCAGCTTTTTATTATTTGTTAATATGCTTTATGCTTTTTTCCAGGTTTTTGGGTTGATTGATATTATGACACATGGTGGACCGGGAAATGCAACAGAAATTTTGGTTTACAAGTTATATCGTGATGGTTTTATTCATCTGAATACCGGATCTGCTTCAGCCCAATCCTTTATAATCTTTTTTGTAATTTCTGTGGTAGCTATTATTCAATTGAGAATAGTTACCAGAAAAGCTATTTATTCTCGGTGAGGTAATATTTTATGACAAGAAAAACTCGACAGGAAATTTTTACTCATGCCATACTTATTTTATTGGTTATCGTCCTGGCTTTTCCGGTATTTTTCGCTTTGGTTACCAGTACTTTGAGTTTCCAGGAGTCCTACCAGTATCCACCAAAACTTACCCCAGGAAACCAATTTATGAATAATCTTAAAGAAGCCTGGGTACGAGTTAACATTGGAAGACTCTTCTTTAATAGTACTTTGATTTCAGTAGTAGTAGCAATAGTGAAGACTATCCTGGCATTACTAGCTGCCTTCGCCTATACCCACTTTAAATTTCGCGGTCAAGGTCTCTTATTCTCTATATGTATGATTACTCAAATGCTTCCTCTCCCCGTCCGTATTATTCCAACTTATCAATTAATGGCCAGCTTCAACTGGATAAATTCTTACTATGCTCTGATGGTACCGTTTTTTGCCAGCACAACCGGACTACTTCTTTTTCGGCAATTTTATATGACTGTGCCTGCAGACCTCCCGGACGCTGCCCGGGTGGATGGGGCAGGCCCCATGCGATATTTCTGGCAAATTTTAATTCCTATCTCCAAGACTAACATTGCTGCACTATTTGTTATAGAATTCATCTTCATGTGGAGTCAGTATCTATGGCCCTTAATTGTCACCACTACCTCTGAAATGCGGGTTATACAAATTGGTATCAAAATGCTCCTGGCCAGTGAACAGATAGCCCCTGAGTGGAATATCATTATGGCCGCCACGGTGATAGCTATGCTGCCTCCGCTTATAGTCCTTTTAGTTTTGCGGAAAAGCTTTGTTGAAGGAATTGCCATGCAGACAGCTAAATAAAAAGAACAGGGAGGAATATCTATCCAATGCGGTCACATTTGAACTGTGCCAGCTGTATAGTAGATGATTTGTGTGGTGCTTTACAGTTAATCCCTTTAGAGGAAAAAACTAAACAGGAGATATTAAGGGAATCTTTTCAATTCTTAGCTCGGGAGTTTTCTACAGAAAAAATTCCTTCTTACTTTATTACCGAAGTCCATAGAATCTTAAAGAGGGTATCAGGTATAGAAATTCCTTTTAAAGAAAGAAGAGATAAGTGTAATCAGCTGGGCATAGAGATGGCAGCAAAGATCAATTTGGAAGCAGAGGGGCTGGAGGAATCGGAAAGATTTTCATTTTTGGTTAATTGGACTATTGCTAGCAATCATTTGGATTTTCGGACAGTAGGAAGTGGTTATGGTTTCCAGATGGCTGAAATCATAGAGGAGCTTCGGGCCTGCCTTTCAGAGGGCTTAAAAATAGACCAGATAGCCGAAATTTTCCGGATAGCAAAAAGCTCGCTCAAAATACTTTATATCCATGATAATGTCGGTGAAATTGCTTTTGATAAGCTTTTGATAAAAGAGCTTAGAAGATATGGAGCTTCAGTTACTTCTGTCTTAAGAGGAGGACCTATAACCAGTGATGCTACGATAGAAGACGGAGAAACGGTAAGCCTCCAGGAGGCTGCTTCAAAAATTATTTTAGCCGGACCTGACACACTGGGTATTTCTCTTCATGAAATGTCTGACCAATTAAAACGGGAACTTCAGACTGTTGATCTGGTCATTGCCAAAGGCCAGGCAAATTATTATGCCTTAACCGAATACAGGCCGAAAATGTCCGGGGAGGTTGCCTGTCTTTTTAGAACCAAATGTGAGATTGTCTCAAATGAGTTGGGAGAGACAGGAAAAATAAATGTAGCCATTTTACTCTAAGTAAGACGCAATACAACATTTTAATGAATAAGTTCAGATACATATGCACCATTGCCAGGATGAAAAAAGGGGATGTATTAGTGCCGATAGGTCAAACAGAATTTGCGCGAGATAGTGTCTTTGGATATATGGCATCAAATCTGAAGGAAT
>CAYTVM010000304.1:0-2800 GCA_964441685.1 uncultured Atribacterota bacterium
CTTTATCGAATTCCACCCTTTTTAATATTTCCGGTGAAATTAAAATATCCGGAAACGCATCTTAAGATGTGTTAAAGAACAGCCAATGAAGGATAGGATATTTTCCTATTGAATCCGGGTGGCACCACGTGATTAAACTCTCGTCCCTAGTAGTAGATATTACTAAGCGATGAGAGTTTTTTTGTTAAATTGTCATTACGAGCAAAGCAAAGCAATCTCATATGGCAGCGTAAGATTAAAATTTGAAAGGGTAATGTGCATATATGAAAGAATTTGAAATACTCGGACATACCGCTGATATCGGAATAGCTGCATATGGTAAGACCAAAAGAGAAGTTTTTATCAATGCTGCCAAAGGGATGTATCATATTATCACCGAAAATAAGAGAGAATTTAAGGAAAACTTTTCACACCATATTAAGCTTAAAGCTGAAAACCTGGAGAATTTGTTGGTAGCCTGGCTAAGTGAACTTTTATATCTTAGCGAAACTAAATTAGTAGTTTTTAACAGATTTAAAATAGAAGAACTATCTGATTATCAGCTTAGCGGAAAAGTTTTTGGAAAAAGAATCGACCAGAGTGGTCATAAAATAAAAAGAGAGATAAAAGCAGTTACTTATCATTGTTTAGAAGTTACAGAAGACAAGGAAAATGGAATTTGGAGAGTCCAGGTAATATTTGATATTTAATTTATATCTTAAAAATGATATCTGTGTAATCATCCCTATAAAGGAGGGGAAGAAAATGGAACAATTATGGGGAGGGCCTTTAAATAAGATAGATGATTATCGCTGGGAAATTCCCAAGACTTATAATTTCGGTATGAGAGTCCCCGGCCTAATTTATGCCTCTTCAAATTTATTAGAAAAAATACGTCAGGACCAGGCTCCGGAACAGGTGGCTAATGTGGCTTTTTTACCAGGAATTGTTGGCTATTCATTAGCAATGCCTGATATCCACTGGGGTTATGGTTTCTGTATTGGTGGAGTAGCAGCTACCTCCTTGGATAACGGAGTTATCTCTCCTGGAGGAGTGGGCTTTGACATCAACTGTGGGGTCAGATTAGTAAGGACTAATCTGACTTTAAAAGAAGTAAAGCCGAAAGTTGAACTCTTGGTTGATGAATTATTCAAAGCTGTTCCTTCTGGAGTAGGTTCGAAAGGGAAAATAAAAATAAGTTATAATGAAATAAGAAATGTTTTAAGAAGAGGTTCTAAATGGGCAGTAGAGAAAGGTTTTGGCTGGGAAGAAGATATTTTGTATACCGAAGAAGAAGGGTGTATGAAAGATGCAAATCCTGACCTGGTCAGTAAACATGCCCTGGAAAGAGGGAAACCCCAATTAGGCACTCTTGGCTCAGGAAATCATTTTTTAGAGATTCAGGAAATCGATAAGGTTTATGACTCTGAAGCTGCCCGGGAACTAGGATTGGAAGAAGGTCAGATTACCGTCATGATTCATTGTGGTTCAAGGGGGTTGGGACATCAGGTCTGTACCGATTATTTAGTAACTATGCAAAAAGCTGTACAGAAATATGGGATTCAACTTCCCGACCGACAATTGGCCTGTGCACCTCTGTCTTCACCGGAAGGGAAAAATTATTATGCAGCTATGGCTTGTGCAGCGAATTATGCCTGGGTAAATCGCCAGTGTATCATGCACTGGACTCGTGAAGTTTTTGCCAAGGTTTTTCGAAGCACTCCGCAAGAATTAGGATTAAAGTTAATTTATGATGTGGCACATAATATTGCCAAAATGGAAGAACATAGCTTGGGAGGGAAGAAAGTAAAATTATGTGTGCATAGAAAAGGGGCTACTCGGGCTTTTCCTCCCCTTCATTCGGATATTCCGGAAAAATATAGGAAGATAGGACAGCCAGTTTTAATTCCGGGAGATATGGGACGTTGTTCCTATTGTTTGGTAGGGACTGAGAAAGCGATGAAAGAAACCTTTGGTTCAACCTGTCATGGAGCAGGAAGAATAATGAGTAGAATGAAAGCCAAAAAAGAAGCGCGAGGGAGAGATATTCAACAAGAATTAAGAGAAAAGGGAATCATTGTAAAAGCAGAAAGCCGAGGGACACTAGTTGAAGAGATGTCAGACGCCTATAAAGATGTAAGTGAAGTAGTTGAAGTGATGCACCAGACTGGTATATCCAGAAAAGTGGTTCGGATGAGACCATTGGGAGTAATTAAGGGATAAAATTAGTCGTTAGTGAATAGTCGTTAGTCGTTAGTAGGAAAGGCATCTCGCCTGTCACTATACGTTAAACTCTACTCGCGATAGCTATATTATAAGTAATATGATTAAAGAAGGAGAAAAGAATGTTAGATATAAAACTTATTCGTTCAAATCCGGAAAAAGTAAAAGAAGCATTAGAGAAGAGAAAAGAAAAAATTAGTATCGAAGAAATATTAACCTTAGATGAGAAGAGAAGAAAATTGTTATTAGAAGCAGATGCCTTAAAAGAAGAGAGAAACACAGTAAGTGAAGAAATCGGAAAATTAAAAAGAGAAAAGAAAGATGCCCAGGAAAAGATTTTAGCTATGAAAGAAGTATCGGCAAAGATTAAAGAATTAGATGCCCAGATAAAAGAAATTGAAGAAGAGACAGCTAAAATTCTACTGGAAATTCCCAATATTCCCCACGAAAGCGTACCGGTTGGGGAGGATGAAAAGGATAATACAGAAATAAGAAAATGGAGAGAACCACGAGAATTTGAGTTTACTCCCTTACCTCATTGGGATATTGGAGAAGCCTTAAATATACTCGATTTTGAACGAGGAGCAAAAATAGCCTC
>CAYTVM010000305.1:0-2791 GCA_964441685.1 uncultured Atribacterota bacterium
AATAATCTTTATTTTAATAGCTTTTAGCTCAATATCCATCTACGCCTGGGATAACTGCCCTTATGGTTTAGAAGATGACCCTTATCCGGGGGAATGTAAAAGGTATATCGATACAGACGATGATGGTATTTGCGACCGTTCTCAACCAGCTCCGGAAGACCGTAATACAGATATTGTCTTAAGCGACAATAATATAAATGAAAATATTAAAGATGATATTAGTTATTTTGAAGAAATAAAGGAGAAAGCTGCGGGAGGATTTTTTATTGCCGAAGCAGCCTCTACTCAAAACACAGTCTCTGATTCTTCGTCTACCGAGAGGAAATCTCTACCAGATTATAATTTTTTAGAAATTTTTTTTACAACTCTCCTAATATATTTTGCAGGAAAATTCCTGGCTCGAAAATCAGAGATAAGCGTATCTCAGGAAAGAAAATTTTGGAATACCCTTTTATTGGTCAGTTTTATCGGTTCAGCCGGAACGGGAATGATTCTGGTATTTATTAGAGACTATAATTGGTTTAGGTCTATTAATTTTAACTTTTTATTCTGGCATGTCGAATTTTCTATTGCTATGGCTCTATTAGGCATATTTCATGCTCTCTGGCATTTAAAATATTATCTGTTAATATTTAAAAAAAAGAAAGGCAAGATTTGCAAGTCCTAAAAAGTAGAAAGAATTAAAAATCATGGATATAAGCTCAGAGTGTATTAATAAAACCGATGAACAGATAGTAGTCCTGACTTTGAAAAATCAGGATTACTATCTATGCCTGATGAAACGCTACGAAGCCAAGCTCCTTAATTATATTTTAAAAATATCTAATATAAGTAGAGAAGATGGAGAAGATATTTTACAGGAAGTATTTATCAAGGCTTACCAAAACTTAAATGATTTTGATTTAAATTATAAATTTTCTAACTGGATATATAGCATCGCTCACAATATTACCATTAGTGCTTTTAGAAAGAAAAAAGTGCGTCCTCAAACTGTTTCCTGGGAAGATAAAGATTTAAATAACCTATTGGAATCTACTTTAGAGTTAGAAGATACAAGCCTTCAAAAATTAACTTATAAACATGTTTTAGAAAAAATTAATCAACTGCCTGTAAAATACAAAGATGTATTAATTTTAAAGT
Source organism: uncultured Atribacterota bacterium (assembly GCA_964441685.1). Lineage (GTDB taxonomy): Bacteria > Atribacterota > Phoenicimicrobiia > Phoenicimicrobiales > Phoenicimicrobiaceae > Sediminicultor. The sequence continues at coordinate 1,141 of CAYTVM010000305.1, forward strand.
TTGTGGAAGGGAAAGATTATCAAGAGATAAGTGATATTTTACATAAACCGATGGGCACTATAGCTACGCTGATAAACCGAGCTAAAATATCTCTTAAACAAGGATTAGAAAAGGAGGATATTATACTCTAGAATTATGAAAAATATAAGTGATGAAGTTCTTAAAAGAATAAAAGATAATAATATCAAACCAAAACCCCTCTGGTATTTTATAACTAAAAATTATTTTATCTGGTCGGTATTTGGGATTTCGATTATCTTAGGTAGTTTCGCCTTTAGTATGGTTCTGTTTATCATCAAACAGCTTGATTGGGATATCTATCACTATATGGGAGATAGTTTTTTAAGCACTGTTTTTGTAAGTTTACCGTATCTTTGGTTAATATTTCTAATCCTGTTTACCGGAATAGCTTACTATAATTTCATTCATACCAAAAGAGGTTATCGGTTCAAATTGATGTCAATCCTCTTAATGAGTTTGGTTATTAGTATTATTTTAGGAACCGGTCTTTATTTTAATGGCTTTAGTGAAAGATTAGAAAATATCTTTTCAGAAAAAATTCCCTATTATAACCGATTGGTTTATTCCTGCGAAGAACAATGGATGAAACCCGAAAGAGGGCTTCTAGCGGGAACAATTATAGAAACAGGACTTCCTGAAAATAATTTTATACTGATGGATTTAGATAATAACCACTGGAAAATCGAGGCCGGTAAAGTTATTTGGAAAGGGAAAACAACACCTGTGCTCGGTTTAAAAATAAAACTTATTGGTAAATTGATAGATGATAATAATTTTAAAGCAATGGAAATCAGGCCATGGCAAAAAGGGCAAGGAAGATTTATGATGGGAGGAAATCGGTAATTTTTTGTTTTTCTGATTATTTACCTTCTTCATGTGTGGATTGTTGACTATTTAATCCTATATTTAAATCTAATTCTCTACCATTTTCTAAATCATTGAGTAGCTTATTCTTCGTTTCGTTAAACTGAGCTTCATACTTGGGATCAACTGAAGTAGCAGCGGGGAGTTTAAGTTTTAAGAAATCCACCTTTTCTCCGTTTTCACTGATAGAAAAATCTAAATGTGGACCAGTAGCTAATCCGGTAGCTCCTACATAACCTATTATCTCACCCTGTTTTACCTTCTGGCCATTTTTTAACCCTTTGGCAAAACGGGAAAGATGCCCATAACCGGTCACGTAATTATTGGGGTGGCTAATTTTAATATAATTCCCGTAACCATCATTCCAACCAACAAAAATTACCGTTCCGTCTCCGATAGTAGAAACCGGAGTCCCGGTTGGAGCAGCATAATCGATAGCCAGATGAGGACGCCAAATTCTTAAGATGGGGTGTAAACGGTTTTTAGAAAAATAAGAACTGATATATTTATAGGTTAAAGGAGCCCGCAAGAAAGCCTTTCTTAACGATTTTCCTTCTTCGGTAAAATAATCCATATACCCAGAGGGGTCTTCAAACAAAATGGCAGTATGTGTACTTAGAAGTTCCCCTTCGTATTTGGCAGCAAGTATCTTTCCCCAACGATAAAAATCTCCCCTATATTGTTTTTCTACCAAAATATTAAAAGCATCTCCCTCCCGGCATTCGGTAAGAAAGTCGATCTGCCAGGCGAATATCTCTGCTAATTG
>CAYTVM010000306.1:0-1443 GCA_964441685.1 uncultured Atribacterota bacterium
TAAGGTTCACGAGGTATTGATATTTTTAAGTTCGCGATGTGTTGATATTTGTCAAATAGTCGTTAGTATATCGTATTTTGTATATCTTGAAGAAGAGAGAAAAACAGACCAAATAATGGCGACTAAATTGACCGGAAGATCGGTGGATTGGTTGACTGGTAGCCTGGCAAACTGCAAAATGGAAGACTAGTAGATTAAATTAATTGGTTAATTGGCGAATCGGTAAATTAGTAAGTTGTTATTAACTAGCTAACTAAATAGTATAAAATTATTTACTAAAACGGAAGGATGTGTATAAAGAATGTTTAAGAGATATACCGAAAAAGCAAAGAAGGTAGTAATGATAGCTCAAGAAGAAGCAATAAACCTGAATCATGATTATATAGGAACCGAACATATTCTTATTGGCTTAATAAAAGAAGAAGAAGGCGTTGCCTCTCAGGTTTTAACACAATTAGGATTAAATATAGATAAAGTAATAGAAGAAGTAGAACGATTAGTAGGGAAGGGCGAGTATAAACAGATTGGTGAGATTGCTTTTACTCCCCGAGCGAAAAAAATCTTAGAATTAGCTTCTCAAGAGGCAAGTCAATTAAAAAATAATTATATTGACACTGAACATATATTGTTAGGGTTAATAAAAGAAGGAAGTGGAGTGGCAGTTAGAATTTTAAATGATTTAGGGGTTAACTTGGATAATATTTATTCAGAGATTATGAAAGTTCTAATGGAGAGTGAAGTACAAAGCTTTCCATCTACTACAGAAAAAAGAATAACAAAAACCCCTGCTTTAGATGAATTTGGAAGAGATTTAATTAAATTAGCTCGAGAAGATAAATTAGATCCGGTCGTTGGCAGGAATATGGAAATTCAAAGAGTGATACAAATTTTAAGTAGAAGAAAGAAAAATAATCCTTGCATAATAGGAGAAGCCGGGGTAGGAAAGACGGCTATTGTGGAAGGTTTGGCACAAAAGATTACTAATAATGATGTTCCGGAAATATTAAAAGATAAAAGAATTATCTGCCTTGACTTGGCATTAATTATTGCTGGTACAAAATACCGAGGTGAATTTGAAAAAAGATTAAAGAAGATTGTCAAAGAGGTTCAGGAATCAAATGATATTATATTATTTATTGATGAGATCCATACCTTGGTAGGTGCCGGAGCAGCTGAAGGAGCAATAGACGCTTCTAATATATTAAAACCTGCTTTAGCAAGAGGAGAACTTCAAGTTATTGGCGCAACTACAGCTGATGAATATCGAAAGTATATAGAAAAAGATGCTGCTTTAGAGCGCAGGTTCCAACCTATTTATATTTCCGAACCCTCAATAGAGGAGACCGTTAAAATATTGCAAGGACTTAGAGACAAGTACGAAGCTCATCACAAGATAAAAATTACCGATGAAGCCTTAAAGGCAGCAGCTTATTTATCAGCTCG
>CAYTVM010000306.1:1543-2786 GCA_964441685.1 uncultured Atribacterota bacterium
AGTTGGACCGGGATCCCAATTTTTTCTCTTAAAGAAGAAGAAGCACAAAAATTGCTTCGAATGGAAGACGAATTACATAAAAGAATAATAGGGCAGGATGAAGCTATCATATCTATTTCCAAAGCCATAAGAAGAGCTCGAGCTGGCATGAAAAACCCTAAGCGTCCCATTGGTTCTTTTATATTCTTAGGTCCTACCGGAGTGGGCAAAACAGAATTAGCTCGCACCTTAGCTGAATTTCTTTTTGGTGATGAAAACGCTTTAATTAGTTTAGATATGTCAGAATATATGGAAAAATTTGCTGTTTCACGATTAGTCGGAGCACCTCCCGGTTATGTGGGATATGAGGAAGGAGGTCAACTGACTGAGAAGGTCAGGAGAAAACCTTATTCGGTAGTATTATTAGATGAAATAGAGAAAGCTCATCCTGATGTGTATAATATATTATTGCAAATTTATGAAGATGGCAGATTGACTGATTCCCAGGGAAGAGTAGTAGATTTTAAAAATACAGTAATCATTATGACTTCTAATGTGGGAGCAACTTTAATTAAAAAGGGAGCTACTTTAGGGTTTAGAGGAACAAATGATTCTGATGAAATACCTTATAAAGAAATAAAGGAAAGGGTGATGGGAGAGTTAAACAAGACCTTTCGACCGGAATTCTTAAATCGTATTGATGAATTGATAGTCTTTAAATCTCTTAATAGAGAGGAGATTAAAAAGATAGCTGGCTTAATGTTGAATGAAGTAAAAAAATTATTAGAAGAGCAAAAGGTTGGTCTTGAAACGACAGGAGGGGCTGAAGAATTATTAGCTAAAGAGGGTTATGATCCAAATTTTGGAGCCCGTCCTCTGAGACGGACTATTGAAAGGTTGATAGAAAATCCTATTTCTGAAAAGATATTAGCTGGTGAGTTTAAAGAGGGTGATTATGTACTGATTGAGGCAAAGGATGGAAAAATATTATTTTCTAAAAAAAAAAGAAGAGATAGTCAGGTTAAAATAAAGGAGTAAAGATGAGCAAAAAAGAAGGAAAGGCTCTTTTTCGCTGCCAGCAATGTGGGTATGAATCTTCTCGATGGTTAGGGCGCTGCCCTGATTGCGATGGATGGAATACCTTAGTTGAAGAAGTATTTAGAGAAGTGAAAAAATATTCTCTTCATCCTGAAGGGCACTCTATCCCTCTATCCATTAGTAAAATAGTGATAGAGGAAGGTAAAGCTAGATATAAAACAGGAAT
>CAYTVM010000307.1:0-2758 GCA_964441685.1 uncultured Atribacterota bacterium
TTAAAAAATCTTCCTTTTTTAAGATATCCCCTACTTTTAATTTCCAACTTGTCTTTTTAAATTTTTGAGGAGAGGCTAATTTGGGCAAGAGGGCTTTAATATCAGCAATAAAAATAATTCTTTTTTTATCCTCGCCATTCATAGAAAGAGATTTCAGAATATTTATCCTTTGCTCAATTATCTGGGGATCAGAGTTGATATCTTCATAAGGTAAAACATCAAAAGAAGGAAAAAGAAAAATATTTTCTTCCCTATTTGGAGACTTATTTAAAAAAGTGTCCAAGTCCTGGTAAACCTGTAAGGCATTTTCCTGAGAATTGGTAATAATAAGGTAAGATTTTTTTATTTCCTCTTTTAAAGCTAAGGCAGCAATAAAAGAAGAACGGGCACTATCCTTTAGGCCGGAAAGTAAAATATTATTTTCCAACTTTCCTTTTATTATTTTTATTATTTCTTCAAATTCTTTAGATTGATTCCATAAGGATAGTATTCCATGTAAGCTCATTATTAATCCTTTCAGGATTTTCGTATATCGTATATCGCAAAGAAAATAGAATTCAGAATATAAATAGCGTAAAGTGAGTAGCGGACAGGATAATAGTTATCCAGTTGCCCGGTTAACCAATTTGCCAGTCAAAATACCAGGTTATAAGTTGCAGATTATCTCTCCTTTTCTCATTTAAATCCGAACGATATACGATATACTATTTACGTCCTTTTATTTCGCTAATACCAAAGCTAAGTCATAAAGATTTTGTGGAATAGTTTTCTGTTGTGCAAGGACTTCTGCCAAATCAGTTGCTTCAATTTTATTCCCGATTAGCCCAATCATTTTAGATGTTTCACCTTTTAATAGATGCTCTACAGCTGCTGCCCCTAAGCGGCTGGCCAATAACCTATCAAATGCAGAAGGTGAGCCGCCTCTTTGCAGATAGCCTAAAATAGTAATCCGTGTTTCATAGCCAATTTTGTTTTCCAGATATTTTCTTACTTCATCGGTCTTCCCTACTCCTTCTGCAATCACAATAATACAATGGGTCTTTCCTCTTTGATAACCCTCTTTTAATTTTGAGCTAATTTCCGGTAAATTATAGGAGATTTCCGGAATAAGAATTACTTCTACTCCTCCGGCTATTCCGCTCATTAATGCTAAATAACCTGAATTTCTTCCCATAACTTCTACCACAAATGCTCTCTGATGAGAAGAGGCTGTGTCTTTTATCCTGTCAATAGCTTCTATAACTGTATTTAAAGCTGTGTCGACACCAATAGCCATATCTGTTTTCGACAAGTCATTATCGATAGTAGCCGGAATCCCAATGGTTCTAAAACCTAAAGCACTTAAGTCTCGAGTCCCACGTAGGGTGCCATCTCCCCCAATCGTGACCAACCCATCAATATCCAGGTCCTTAAGTTTTTGAAGAGCAATATCAAGACCTTCTTTAGTTTTAAATTTTTCACTGCGGGAAGTTTTAAGAATGGTCCCTCCTCTTTGCATAATTCCACCTACTGATACCTGGTTCATAGGTATAATTTGCCCTTCCATTAAACCTGTAAATCCTCTATTTACAGCAAATACCTCTAAGCCATGAAATATCCCGGTTCGCACTACTGCTCTAATCGCAGCATTCATTCCGGGAGAATCCCCTCCACTGGTAAGAACAGCAACTCTTTTCATTTTCATCATAGTTTTACCTCCAATTTATCGATTTACCAATTAAGTTAGTTAGCCAGTTAATTTAATTTATGTATATGGGTAAAAATACTCTGGATTCCTGCTTTCGCAGGAATGACAGAAGAAACAGACGGACTTGATAAATCAAACCCCTACATTTACATAGACCATACAAACAAGACGTCTGGACTAATCAACTAAATAGATAACTAAATCTATATGCTAAACACTCTACACTAGACTATATACTAACCAATAATTTATACCGATATTGTATCTAATTTCACCAGGTTTGTCTATAAAAAAGAGACATGCTAATACATGTCTCTTTTTTATATCATTATTTTACATTCATTTTTTTACTACTATTTAAACTTTACTAATTATGGTTCAATTAATTTTCTATTGTATTTTCTCATAGCTTTTTCAAAGCCATCTTCTATTACTGTCTTTATTGCCTCAGTAGATAATTTTATTGTTTCTTTTATTTTATCTTCTTCGTCATGTTTAAAATTAGAAAGCACATAAGACGCGCAATCGAAATTAAAATTAGTAAAGGGATTGCGAACCCCTATTCGTAAACGGGGGATATCTTCGCTGTGCAAATATTGCATGATCGATTCCATCCCCTTATGGCCGCCGGCACTCCCTTCTTTACGAATCCTTAGCTGACCCAATTCTAAATTTAGGTCATCATATACTATTAATAAATCTCGAAGGGATATTTTATAATAAGATACTACTTTGCTTACTGCCCTGCCACTTAAATTCATAAAAGTTTGCGGCTTTACCAGTATTAACTTATGATCATTTATCATCCCCCGGGAAATTAAAGAATAATAAGATTTTACTTCCTTGAATTCTGTTTCTATACTCAGAGCTAAATGATCAACTATTCTAAAACCTGTATTATGCCTGGTGAATTCATATTTTATACCAGGATTACCTAAACCAACTACGATCTTCAATAAAGCCCACTATCCTTTTATTGTGCTGTTCTTTTTTTAGTATCAGAAGAAGAAGTTTCCTGCTTTATTTCAGCTTTTTCTTCCTCTTTGGCTTCTTCCCCTTCAATTTCTTCTT
>CAYTVM010000308.1:0-2750 GCA_964441685.1 uncultured Atribacterota bacterium
TTTTAATTCTTCTTTTATTCTCTCAAAGATCAGGATATTAGCATCTACTGCCATACCAATCGTAAGAATTATTCCAGCTATTCCTGGTAAAGTTAAAGTTGCCTTTAAACCGGCTAAAGCTCCCACAATTAGTATTATGCATACTACTAAAGAAAAATCTGCTACTAACCCAAAACCCTTATAATAAATTAACATAAATATTAATATCAGTATTAATCCTATTATCCCGGCCTTTATCCCCTTGGAGATGGAGTCTCTTCCTAAGGTTGGTCCAATTGACCTATTTTCCAAAATCTCTACTTTTACCGGAAGGGCACCAGCACGTAAAAGTATAGCTAAATGATTCGCACTCTCTACAGTAAATTTCCCGGTAATCTGGGCTTTTCCGTCAAGAATGGGTTCCTGAACTACAGGAGCAGATATTTCTTTCCCATCCAAAGTAATAGCTAAAATCTTCCCCACATTATTTTTAGTCGCTTCTCCAAATTCTTTTGCTCCAATTTTATCAAATTCAATGGAGACAACAGACCGACTAAATTGGTCAAAGGATGATTTGGCATTGATTAAATGGGCTCCGGTTAGCTGGGTTTCACCTGCCTCATTTTTAAATTCCAAAAGAGCAGTTTTACCAATTAAATCTACCGCTGCTTCCGGATCTGCTACACCAGGTAGCTGAACTAAGATTCGATTTTCGCCTTGTTTCTGAATGACCGGTTCTGAAACTCCCAGCTGGTCAATACGGTTTCTTATAATTTCTAAAACTCTGTTTACCGCATCATTGTCCACTGGTGCATTAGGAGTATCTACGCATTCTAAAATAAGGTGAGAACCTCCTTGCAAATCCAGGCCTAAATTGATCTTCTCGTTTAGAGGAACTGATAAAAAAATTGCAATAAATATTACTACAAAAATACTGGTTATTTTTAAGGTTTTAGTCCAATTCATATAAAAATCCTCTCTTTCTAATTTTTCTTATCTTTTATCTTTTTTTATATATTAGTATAAAATTCTTTAACTTTATCATTATAGTATTATAGCATTTTCTTTGTCAACGGAAACGCTTAATAAGATACTTCTTCAGCCAATATACTAAAATTTAAAGGCAGGTATAAATAGATACCTGCCTTTAAATGATTATCGCTATTTTTCTCTCTATATTTTCTTTCCTTTTAAAAATAATTGCGGTATTATTTTTCCCTTTTTACCCCGATAGCATTGCGCGTAGTATTTATAACTACATCTTTAGCAACTTCTAAGGTTAAAGTTTCACCTTTGATATCTTTGATTATACCATATATACCCCCAATGGTAATCACTTTGTCCCCTTTTTGCATACTATCTAGCATAAATTTATGTTTTTTCTGTTTTTGTTGTTGAGGACGAATGAGTATAAAATAAAATATACCAAATATAATGATCAAAGGTAAAAATTGTTGGAGAGCTTGCATTTTTATAATCACACCTTTCTTTTTAATTTTAAAAAATATCTTCTAAATTATACATAATATTATTTTATATAGCAAATAATTTTTGTACGTATCCGTATTGCATTTATCCCCCCTCCCCTCATCCTAAACTTCTCCCTCGAAGGATAGAGGGAATTAAGTACCAACTCACTAATTATATACTCTTCCTACTATACGTTAATAATATTCTAATTTCTTTCTCCCGCCTACTATTTTCCTAACTCGATCTCGATACTAATTATATTCTGATTTCCATATGCTCGAATACTTAACTCAGAAAATCAGACAAAAATTCTTCCTTAAATTCTAATAGCCTATCCTCTAATAAAGCTAATCTTATATTTTTCATTAAAGAAGACATAAAATAAAGATTGTGGATAGTCCCTAAAGTTGAAGCAAGTATTTCTTTGGACATATACAGATGACGTAAGTAAGCCCTGGTAAAATTCTGACAAGTATAACACTTGCATTGATTATCTAAAGGTGTAAAGTCATCCTTGTATTTAACATTAGTTATAGATAACTTACCATATGAGGTAAATAAAGAACCATTTCTGGCGTTTCTTGTAGGCAGAACACAATCGAACATATCAACTCCTCTTATGGTTCCTTCTAAGATACTTTGAGGCGCTCCTACCCCCATTAAATATCGGGGTTTATTGTTTGGCAAACAGGGAACTGTACAATCTAATATTTCATACATGATCGATTTTGGTTCACCTACACTTAACCCCCCTATGGCATATCCGGGAAAATCTAATTCTACTAACTTTTTAGCATTATCAATTCTTAAGTCTTTAAAGGCACCCCCTTGAACAATTCCAAATAAACTTTGATTTAAACTATAGTGCGCCTCTTTGCATCTCTTAGCCCATTGAATAGTTCTTTGGGCAGCAATATCTACTTGATATTTTCCAGCAGGATAAGGAGTACATTCATCAAAAGCCATAGCAATATCAGCGCCTAAGGCCATTTGAATCTCCATAGCCTTTTCAGGGCTTATAAAATGTTTTGAACCATCAATATGAGAGTTAAAAGATACCCCTTCATCATTTATCTTATTTAGCTTTCCCAAGCTGAAAACCTGGAAGCCTCCACTATCAGTTAATATCGCTCCTTTCCAACCCATAAATTTATGCAACCCGCCTGCTTGAGCAATTAAGTTATGTCCTGGTCTCAAAAATAAGTGATAAGAATTACTTAGAATAATCTGAGCACCTAAATCCTCTAATTCTCGAGGGGTCATTGCTTTTACTGTAGCTTGAGTGCCTACTGGCATAAATA
>CAYTVM010000309.1:0-2738 GCA_964441685.1 uncultured Atribacterota bacterium
GGGGGACAGGCTTTACTTTTTGCCTGGCATTAAATGCGGGACGACAAAAGAAGACTGTCCCCCATTTTACGAGATGCAATTTAAGGATAAGAAATAAAATGCAAAAAAGTTATGGCTTGCGGGTTGCAGGTTAAAAAATAATGTTTTTCTAAATTTAAATAAGAGCCTATTAAATATATACTACATAAGTTTTAAAAATCCTTCTTTTTTTGGAAAATAAATTATTAAAAGAGAAGATAGATTCCCGCTTTCGAGAATGACATAAAGGGAAATGTAATTATTTTCCGGGCAATTTGGGAAGATTTTGGATTTTTAAAATACTTGACTTTTTTTGTATAATATTATATATTTATACCAGAGTGGTAAATCCGTTATGAATTGTTTAAGGTGTTCCCTTCCATCGGTAGGCTATAGCCTTAACGTTATAATTCATAAGGTTCGCTCTTTATTGTATATTATTTTTATTGACAAATTCTTTATTTAAGTTATAATATAAATACACGATAAGTTAATAATTTGGATCGGGGTGTCTCCCGGTCGGTAAAGGGTCTCCTGCAAAAGGAGACTCTTTATTTTATGGAAACAATTTTAAACCCCAACCATCATATTTCCCTTTATTATTGCAATATATCTTTTCTTCAATAATCATAAATGGAATATATGGCTCTTCGCTATTTAATAAATGGCGAGCTAACGGATATGCACATAAGTCTGCAACTTGAAGCCCTACGATATTTTCTTTTTTAAATTTAAATTCAAATTTTTTAATTTTCTTTTTTAACCTATCAGATAAAACGTAATATGTACCTAAATCAAGAGTTGAATTAAATTGTGCCAATAATTTTTTGTCTTCTTTCGTTCCTCTTTTCTCTGCTATTATTTCTACTTCTGCTTCCTTATTCAACTCATCTAAATAAAAGATTAATCTTTCAATAATAAAAGACAAAGAAAGTGCATAGGGATCTTTTGCGCTTTTTCCATATCTTTTAATATATTCTTCTTTATTTATTCCTACTCCAATAATTTTAAATTTAGAATTTTTTATAATTAAGTTCATATCTTCATAAAATTTTGCTTTTAAATTTAAATCAAATAGTATTTGAAATGAACCTTCACATTTTCTTATCTCCCTAGAATGAAGAATTACATTGGAAGTACTAAAATATTTTTGCTTAAATAAATTAACTTTCTTCTCCATATTTTCCATTTCTATCTGATTAAAAAGACAGCCACAAAGAAGAAAAATAGGAAAATTGTGATCTATAAAACTTAAACCATGGTCTCCAGTTTCATCCAAATAAAGATAATACAATTATTTCTCCTTCTTTAATAAATATTTTATAGAATGAATCACTCAAGTTCTCCTAATATCTTATCATCAAGATTTATGATTAATCTCCACTTAGCGCTTTTTAGACCCTTATCGGGCATGGTGGGATCCAGCAAAAGATAATTTCTAATATTTAATTTCGGAAGTTTTATTTTTATATTTAATAGTTCGCATAGATAACCTAATCTTCTTAAAACTCCAGAATTTCCGATACGTTGAGTATAATTTTCGAGTTTTTTTCGATCAAATTTATTATTTTTTAAAGCTTTAGCCACTTCAATAATTCCTCCGCAATATTGTGGTTTATCCAGGCAATCAATAATCGTTTTTTCTTTGTCCGTAATATTTATTTGGGTTTCTTCAATCCATTCTTTTCTAATTCCAAACATTTTCTCTTTTTTTACCTTAATTATTTTATAGTACACTCCAAAAACTTCAGGATTAGTATTAAATTTTCGGGCAATGGTTTGGATAAAAACAGTCGTGGGAATTTGCTCAGTTAGGCCATAATAATTAAGAGCGCTCCAATAAGCAATAGTATATGGTTCTACCAACAAAGAGCCGATGACAAATTCATGCAAAGTATATTTTCCTTTTTCTGCCCCAAGAGGGATAATGAGGTATTTTCCTTTTTCAATACGTTCAATTTTCCCTTTTTGTTCTAATCTGCACAAAGCGCCTTTTAAACTATTTTTATTTCCTTTAAAATTTTTTAGTATTTCTTCTACAATAATAAAATGTTTACCAATTATACATTTTTCTAAAAAGGAAATGTTTGAATCAACTCTTTTTCTTTTTCCTTTTGCCTTTATAATAATGACTACCTTAGCCCCAGCTTGTTTAAAATATTCTGAATATTTATTTATGGTGTTTTTGCTTAACTTTTCTATATTTAAAATCACCATTATTATTTTTTTATCAAGATTTCTATATCTTATTATTTCAGAAATTCCTCTCTCTAAAGTTCCCATATTATCAGCATATTTTAATTCAATGATAAATTCATTATTTACTAATATGTCTAAAACACCAAGTTTTGTTATTTCTTCACTTTTTATATTTATATTTGCTGGAAGGTTTAACTTTAAAAATTTTACTAATTTACCCCTCAAATGATTTTCATTTTCAAAAACTACATCATCAATTACTTTTTGAAAATTATTTTCTATTATTTCTTTAATGAATATTGAATCAATCATTTTTCTATAACCTTAAAAATTAGCTTTTTAAAATTCATTATGTTTATTATAGTGTATAATATTATGAATTATATCGCAATTATTTTCTGAGCAATTTCATCATTGGAAAAGGCATAGAGGTAGTTATAAAAAGAACAATTACGAGAAAGGCGAAAATACTATATTTAGTATTTCTTTTTAAATATTGCATTTATAATGTGCTCTTTTTG
>CAYTVM010000310.1:0-2730 GCA_964441685.1 uncultured Atribacterota bacterium
TAATGATGCTGGAAGTGGGGAAGCCAGCAGTGGTAAAACCAGCATCTATCTGCCCGTCGATCAAACGCTGGGCAACTTCATTAAAATCAATATAATCTGCTTTTATATCACCAAAAGTAATCCCATGTGCATTTAAAATTATCTCAGCATCAGCAGCAGTTCCGCTATTGGGTGCTCCCACTCCCACGCTCTTCCCTTTGAGGTCCTCTATGGTTTTAATACCGGAAGCTTTGGTAGCAACTATATGGATAGTTTCCGGGTACAAAGAAGCAATCCCTCTTAAATTAGTAATAGGTTCTGTACCCACTAATATCCCTGTTGCGCTATAACACCAATAAGTTGTATTAGCTTGTGAAAAAGCAGTTTCGATTTGTCCCCTGCTGATTAAATTACAATTTGCTACAGAAGCATTTCCTGTTTGAGCAGTCACGATTAGTCCTTCGACAGTATTGGAAAGCATCTGAGCTAATGCTCCACCCAAAGGATAATAAGTGCCGCCGGTTCCGCCGGTAGCAATAGCTACAAATTGTCTTTCGGCAGCCATCCCAATACTAAACATTCCCATGACTAAACTAATTGCCAATACTAAAATTAAGATTGTTTTACTTTTTAACATTAATAAATCTCCTTTAATTTTTTAAAATAAAGTTTTACTTACTAAGAGTAAATAATTTTTAATTTTATTCCTCACCCCTCTCGTTATTTATCTCTTTTTGTTTTACAAATCTTTGTTAAGTAATTTTTTCTACATATTTACTTTTGGCGCTAAAATACCCTGAAAAGTAAATAAATACAATGATCAATTTAATTATATTAAGCATTGAGCTACAATGCAAATGTTTTCAAGATCTTATTCTCTTTTCCCCGCATTATTTTATAATCTTGGTTTTTTTCGTGATCATGGCCGGTTAAGTGTAATAAGCCATGAATCAGTAATACCGTTAATTCTTTTTCAATACTATGATTTAAGGTATCTGCCTGCCTTTTGGCAGTCTCAACAGAGACAATAATATCTCCTAAAAGCTTCTCACTCTCTACTACCGGAGATTTATCAACACCCTCCTGTATACTAAAAGATAATACATCGGTTGGTTTATCAATTCCTCGATATTTATTATTCAGCAATCTGATAAATTTATCGTCAGTAAACAAAATACTCACTTCAGTTTTATCATCAACTTTCAGATACTGCAGAACCTTTTTTGCCATCTCCCTTATCTTTCGTTGATTTATCTTTATTATTTTTTGTTGATTTTTTATTAGAATTTCCATTCTTTTTTTTCTCTTCTTTTGCTTTTTTTATTAAATCATCATCAGGGTATTCCACCCGAGTGTGAAACATTCCGGTAAGAATCCGGGCAAAACTATCTCCAATTTTATCTAAGTCTTTCAAGGTTAAATCACATTCTTCCAGCTGGCCACTTTCTAAATTCTTCTGGATAATCTCCTTCACCAGGGTCTTTATTCTGGTTGCCGTAGGATTAGTTAAACTTCTGGTTGCTGCTTCCAGCGAATCAGCCAATAAAATAATTCCGGCTTCTTTAGTCTGAGGTTTTGGTCCGGAATAACGATAGTTCTCTTCGGCAACTGCATCTACAGCTGAATCGTTTTCCTTTACAGCCCTGTTGAAGAAATAGGTAATCAATCCAGTCCCATGATGTTGGGTAATTATATCAATTATATCCTTAGGAAGTTTATTTTTTTTCGCTAATTCTATACCTTCTTTAACATGGGAAGCAATAACTAAAGCACTCAAACTAGGTTCCATATCATCATGGATATTTCTATATGCTTCTTGATTCTCTGTAAAGAAATAAGGTCTTTTTATTTTACCTATATCATGATAAATTGCGCCAACCCGAGCCAATAAGGCATTACCCCCGATCTCTTCAGCAGCAGTTTCAGATAGATTACCTACAACTATACTGTGATGATAGGTTCCCGGTGCCTCCACTATCATCTTTTTTAGTAAGGGTTGGTTAGGATTAGATAATTCCATTAGTTTGAAAGAGGTGGTAATATCGAAATAACTTTCTAAGAAAGGAAGAATTCCTATAGTCAAAATAACCGCCAAAAAACCATTCAACACTCCCCATAGATTACCTTGCAAAATCAGATAATAATCCTCATTGTTAATTAAACCCAAAGCTGATATAGCAATGATATTAACCACGGCAATCAATAATCCTGCACGTGTCAGGCTTGATCTTTGAATGGCTTTTTGAATACTATATATAGCTATAATCCCACTAATTACGGAGACTAAAATATAATTTAAAGCTCCTCCCGGAATAAATCCTATTAGTAAACTTAATAGAACAGTAAGCAATATGGCAATATTAGGATTAAAAGATATTGCAATTAACATTGAGGCAGAAGCCATTGGTATTAAATACCCTGATACTTGACCTACTATTTTCGCAAGCAAAACAATAAAAATAGAAATAATACTCAATAGTATTAGTTTATTTATATTGTTATAAATATCCGGGTAAAAGTAATTTAAATAAAAGAAGAACACTGAAAGGCAGAGCGCGGTAATCATAATGATTCCTATAATGTTAGAAAAATTTATTTTAGGATTTTTAAAACCTAAAACATTAAGAATTGTAATGTCTTCAGAAGTAACAACTTCTCCTTTTCTTATAATTATCTGACCTTTTTGAAAGGTTTTTATAATATCAGTAACCGAAGATATGGCTTCCTGACGTCTTTTTTCTGTATCCTCTT
>CAYTVM010000311.1:0-2728 GCA_964441685.1 uncultured Atribacterota bacterium
GATATATTATCTCTAATAAATTCTTTACCTCCCGGGGATAAATTCCATATCTATCTTTTAACTCTTCTTTGATTCTCTCTAAATCTTCTAAATCTTTTATTTCAGCCAATTTCCTATAAGTAATAACTCTCTGCCTTAAATCAGAGATATATCCTCCGGGAATATAAGCGTCTATTTTTATATCAATAATCGGATTGATATCTTCTTTCTTTTCCTTCCCCTCTTCCTCTTCCCGTAACTCCTTAACCGCTTCTTCCAATAAACGGCAATAAAGATTAAACCCCACCTCGCCTACAGATCCATGCTGCTCTTTGCCCAGTAGATTCCCTGCTCCTCGAATCTCCAGATCACGCATGGCCAATTTGAAACCGGAGCCTAGTTCGCTGAACTCTTTAATAGCCTGCAATCTCTTTTTTGCAGTATCGGAAATAGAGTAGTAGGAAGGATAAAGAAAATAAGCATAGGCACGTCGATCAGTTCTTCCTACTCTCCCTCTTAGTTGGTAAAGTTGAGATAAACCAAATTTGTGAGCATCATCAATAATAATTGTATTTACATTGGGAATATCCAAACCAATTTCTATAATAGTAGTACAGACTAAAATATCATATTTTTTTTCTAAAAAATCAATCATTATGTCTTCTAACTGCTCTTCCGCCATTTGTCCATGGGCGATTCCGATTCTGGCCTGGGGAAAGAGCCGATTTAATTCCCGTCCTACCTTCTGGATGCTCCTTACTCGATTGTGGACAAAAAATATCTGCCCCTCCCTATCTAGCTCTCTTCTTATAGCTTCTGTTATCACTTTATCATCTTTCCGACAGATATAAGTAGCGATAGGAAATCTATCTTCCGGGGGAGTGTTTATTACACTTAAGTCTCTGACTCCGATAAGTGACATATGCAGGGTGCGAGGGATAGGAGTGGCAGTCAGGGCAAGAGAATCAACGCTCTCTTTTAATTTTTTTATTCTTTCTTTATGAAGAACTCCGAAACGCTGCTCTTCATCCACAATTAACAGTCCTAAATCTTTAAACCGGATATCATTTTGAATTAACCGATGGGTTCCTATAATGATATCTACCTTTCCTTCCTCCAAACCTTCAATCACTTTTTTTTGTTCCTGTTTGGTTCTAAAACGGGAAAGCATGTCTATATTTATAGGGAAGGAATTCATTCTTTCCCGAAAATTGTCATAATGTTGTTGAACCAGGATAGTGGTAGGTGCTAAAATTGCCACCTGTTTTCCGTCTAATACCGCCTTAAAGGCAGCTCTTATGGCTATCTCTGTTTTGCCGTAACCTACGTCCCCACATACTAATCTCTCCATAGGTTTAATTATTTCCATATCAGCTTTTACCTCAGATAAAGCCTGTAATTGATCATAGGTCTCTTCGTAGGGAAAAGACATCTCCAGTTCTTGCTGCCAGTTATTATCTTTAGAGAAGGCAAAACCCCTGATTTCTTTACGAGCAACATATAAAAGATAAAGCTCCTGAGCTAATTTTTGAATTGACCTTTTTGCCTTGCCTTTGACTTTTCCCCAGGAGACTCCCCCTAAACGATAAATCTTGGGAGCTTTATCTTTGATGCCTATATATTTATGAATTAAATCAAACTGGTCTACCGGGACATATAATTTATCCTCTTGCGCATATTCGATTAAAAGATAATCTTGTTTTACTCCTTTAACCGTTAAATTTATAATCCCTCTATATATACCTATGCCATGCTCAATGTGTACTACATAATCTCCCGGAGAGATATCCATTACATCGGAAAAGGGTTCACTCCGACGCCTGGTTAATTTATATCTTTTATTCCTTTCCTTTCCAAATATTTCCTTGTCGGTTATTAAAACCGTTTTAAGATCTGGAAGTCTGAATCCATAATTTAAGTAACCATAAGAGATGAAGATAGTTGATTTTAAATGAGCATATTCTTCTATCTTTCCTATAGTAAATCTTTTTACTCCTCTTTCTTCTAATATTTCCCCTAAACGCTGGGCTCGTCCTTCGTTTCTCACCATAATAATAATATGCTGTTTCTCTTTTCGCCACTTTTCTAAATCTTTAGCAAACAGATCTAAATTTCCAAAATAACAATTTATTTCTTGTCCTTCAAAAGCAAATTCTCTGATATCTTCTTTTATTTCATCGCAATTATCAGAAATATCTTCTTTGTTCTTATCTGAAAGATAGGTAAAATTAATTATTTTTTTAGATTTTAGTTTATCACCTATCTCAGAGTTAGTGATAAAATAAGAAGAAGGTGAGAAGGTTGATTCCATTTTATCCTGTTCCATTTTTTGGTAAATACCTGCGATTTCTTCCTGAAACTCCTCTTCTTTTTCTTTAATTAATTCTGCTTCATTTTGTAATACGATCAAGTCCTCAGGAAGATAATCAAAAATAGTGCAGTAATTATAATTAGATGAACCATCTGCTATTAATTCCCTGGAAGGGAGAAGAGTATAATCATTTAATTTAATGATTGACCTTTGAGAGCTCAAATTAAAATACCTGATTGATTCTATCTGGTCCCCGAATAATTCTAACCTAAGAGGATTTTCACTGGTTACCGGGAAAAAATCGATAATACCTCCCCGACTGCTAAATTCGCTTTTTTCTTCAACTACCTCTACGGAGCGATAATTTTGGTCCAAGAGATTTGTTAAAAAATCTTCCTTTTTTAAGATATCCCCTACTTTTAATTTCCAACTTGTCTT
>CAYTVM010000312.1:0-2723 GCA_964441685.1 uncultured Atribacterota bacterium
GCTCAGATCTACAAAAGAAAACACAGAGTCTATTATTGAATCACTGAAATGGCTTGGTCTGGATTGGGATGAGGGCCCTTACTTTCAATCGCAAAGGACAAAGATTTATTATGAAATGATTGAAAAGCTCCTTTCTTCTGGAAAAGCCTATTACTGTCACTGTAGCCCAGAAGAGTTAGAAAAGAAAAGGGTAGAGGCAAAAAAAGAGGGATTAAAACCAAAATATGACGGTAAATGCAGAGAACGTGGTCTTGGAAAAGCCCCAGGTGCAGTTGTGAGACTGAAAAGTCCGCTGGCTGGAAAAACAATATTCAAGGATCTTGTTAAAGGGAGTATCTCTATTGAAAACGAACAACTTGATGACCTGATCTTGCAGCGCTCTGATGGCTCTTTTACCTATAATTTTGCCGTAGTGGTGGACGATAGCAAATTGGGCATTAACTATGTGATACGAGGAGATGATCATGTAAACAATACACCTCGACAAATCCTTATCTATAAGGCACTCGACGAACCAATCCCACAGTATGCCCACCTGCCGATGATTCTTGGCCCAGATAAAAGCCCTCTTAGTAAAAGACACGGGGCAACCTCTGTTATGGCCTATAAAGATATGGGTTTCCTGCCCCATGCCCTGCTGAATTCCTTGGTTCGACTTGGATGGTCGCACGGCGATCAGGAAATATTCACTCCTCAAGAGCTTATTGACCTATTTTCTCTTGAGCATGTAGGCAAGGCTGCGGGTATCTTCAATATGGAAAAACTTCTCGATTGTAACGCAAAATATATCAGAGAAGAAGATGATGACAATCTTGTAGATCTTTTAATACCCTTTTAAGGCAAGCACCGCCAGCTTGTTAGCTCCGCGTTAAGTTTTTTTCTGTTGTGAAAGAAAATCCAGAAATTTAATCTTTTTTTTTAAATGTGGTGATCTTGAGAACTGAGCATATTTCAAAGCAATTATTCTTAAAAAGGATAATAACTTTAATTATTCTTACTCCCATCCTCGTGTGGATTTCTACGATACTTCTCATTACAATCTTCGGACCCTTTTTCAAAAATAGATTTTCAGATGATGAAATTCGCGCTATTTGTGTCATTGGCTCTCTTATATTGGTTATCTTGCCTATGTGGATATCTTTTTTTCGATATAAAATCGAGTCGAGTGATGACAGACATAAGATAGAACAAATAGCTCGCGTCATTTCCCAGTTTGATTTGAATTTTGAGGAAGCTGAGTTAATAAATAGGGTCGAAGGTTGGGACTATCAAAACGATATGGTTATTTATCTGAATGAGGAGGAGTTAAAGGAGACTTTTTTATTATCCAAGAACATACAAATCGAAAACGAATCTTATCAAAAGGGAAGGATGTTAACTGGAATCATAGCCTCTTTTATTATGTCATTGATTTTTATCGCTGGCATTCAAAATTGGAAGACCACTGATTATTGGCCGATGTTATGTGGGATTTTTTTATTTGGACTGAGCATTTACCTTTTTCGTACATATCGATACCACCAACTCAGGATAGAGAGCCTGAAAGAGAAAATTGATAAATTCAAACTTAACAAACGCCTGCACGAGGACCGCTCGTAAACTCGAGTCCTGTGAGGCGTAGCGTTATGTGTGATGAATTGAAAAGAGATATCTATGCAGCTTGAACATAGAAAACCAACGATTTTTGAATATAAAGAATTGAGAGCTTCTGTCGGTTGGTGGAAAACTGACGAAGATGCCACCGAAGCTGCTCTAAGCAACTCTTTGTTTTGTGTGGTCGCCATAGAAAATAACAATATTGTTGGTATCGGACGCATAATTGGAGATGGTGGGCTCTATTTCTACATTCAGGATTTGATTGTACATCCAGAATTCCAAGGGAAAGGTTTTGGAAAGCAATTGATGGGTGATCTAATGTCCTACATCAAAGCCAATGCCAAATCCGGTGCGTTTATTGGTCTGATGGCAGCGAAAGGACTTGAGAAGTACTATAAATCATTTGGCTTCAAGGCACGTAATCACGACTCCCCAGGAATGTACCAAGTAATCGAATGAAAACACATAACAAATAAAGGATTAGTTCCGAGTCGAGGAACGAGAGCTCGGAACTAATCCATGGTTCAAGAAGCCGCGGGTTATAGGGGAAAAGGTTGGAAAGCTACAGGGAAAATATAAAGGTCTTACTTAGGGAAAGGTCAGAATAAATCTCTAAAGTAGCGCATAAACGAAAACCCAGAAACATTGTGTCTTTTAAAAGCATATAAAAACAGCTAAAAACCGGCATGTGGACAGACGGGTAGCTATAGAGCATGCCCTATGGCATTATTTGGCATCTCTTGTGGCCTAAAAAAACAGTATTGTTTCACACTTAAGTTCTTTATCCTGAAGGCGCCCAGCTTGGGGGAGGCTTCAAGAAAGCACGATACCTCAACGGATTCCCACAATGAGCACATTTCAATATACGTTTTATACTCTGTGGTATTGAAACGGAGAGCTCTTTGACAACATCATAAATCAGAGAGATGAGTTCACGCAGCCTGGCAATAGAGAAAGAACTGTTAGCATTGAGAAATCCATAATGCCGTATCTTCATAAACCCCCTTGGCAATACATGCTGCAAGAACCTTCGGATAAACTCCATGGGTTTAAGTTCCATGGTCTTCCATGCTTTCCTTTGACGGTCTTTATAGGAAAACCTGATGGCATTATCTGATATGCTTTTA
>CAYTVM010000313.1:0-2717 GCA_964441685.1 uncultured Atribacterota bacterium
CAGGTCTTGATGGTTTTACGTCCTCTGGTGTTATTATTGGATTTTTTTCTGACCTCACTATATTCATATCTATTGTCCTATTATGTAATGATTAAATAAATCAAGGGAATTCATTAATAGAGCCTAAAAATTCTATAAATCCCTATGTGGCAATACCACATAACCTTGGATAATAACTTTATATTAAGACTATTGGTTTTCTATTTGACACTATTTACATCCTTAAATGAGGGTATGATACCTTGAATAAATTGTAGAAAAGAGGAGTCACACACAAATTATTATACCACAAATGGCTTGATACAAGGTAAGATTAACAGATAGTGGAAACCTATCTAAAGAAAAGAAAGTAAAATCAACTTATGAAGAAGTAAAAATCTTTAGTATTTTTTTGATTATTTTTTTATTTATTAGTGTAAATATATAAAATTTATTAAAATAGTAGCAATATTATAACATATATGTTATAATTCATAAGAAAAGACATATAAAGTTAACTTATATGTTAAAGGAGGAATTAATAATGGATAATTCTATGCTTAAATCGATAGGGTTAAAACTCCAGGAAGCTAGAAAAAAATCAGGATTAAAACAAGTGCAGGTAGCTGAGTTAATAGGCATAAATAAGGCCCAATTATCTTACTATGAAACAGCAACAAGAGAAATCAATTTGAATATACTTGAAAAACTTGCAAATCTTTATGGTTATAAAATTGATTATTTTGTTACTGGTAATGAAATAAAAGAACCAGAAATACAAATTGCTTTTCGGGGAGAAAATTTGTGTAATGAAGATTTAAAAACAATTGCCTGGACAAAAACTTTTTTAAATAATTTATGCGAAATGAATGATTTGGTCAAGGAGTGATATGAATGAAGGATTACAAGCTTATAGAAAGCAGGGCGAGGAATAAAGCAATTGACACTAGAAATGAATTAGGTATTAATCTAAGTGAACCCATAGATGTGGATATTTTAAAGGTTTTAAGAAAAAAAGAAAAGATATCAATCATAGTTACAGAATTGAAGGGAAATATTTCGGGATTTTTTTTAAGGAAAGAAGATATTTGTTTAGTTGTAATAAATTCCTCCCGCTCATTTGGTCATCAAAGATTTACAGCTGCTCATGAATATTATCATTTTAAATATGATAAAGAAATGAATGGCAAAATATGTCCCATAAATAAGTATGATGATGAGTATGAAAATGAAATGGAAGCCAATTATTTCGCTTCTCATTTTTTAATGCCCGATGAATCATTAAAATATTACGTTGATAAAAGAATAAAAGGAAATAAATTAAATATAAGAGATTTAATTTATTTAGAAAATTATTTTATGGTTAGCCATGCTTTAATGCTTGTTAGATTAAGGTTAATAAATATTATATCGGACAAAGAAATAGAGCTTATGAAAAATGGGATCATTTATAAAGCGGCTCAATTAGGATATGATACAGCACTTTACAGAAACACCAAAAAAAAGAGAACGATTATTTATTCTGATTATGCTGAATTGGCAGAAGAGTTGTTAGAAAAAGGGAGCATTTCTTATGGGAAATATGAAGAATTATTAATAGATGGAAAGCTTGAGGATATCCTATTTCAGGAAAAGGGGAATAAGAACGAGGAGGAAATAGGCTTTGAAACTACCGATCGTATTCGATAACGATTGTATTTCATCTTTTTTATGGATAAAAAGATTAGATATCGTAAATGATCTTTTCCCTAATCAAATTATCATTCCTCAATCGGTTTATGATGAATTAGATAAAATAAAAACTCCTCAATACAGGTTTGTCTTTAATGATTTAAAATCTCAAATTATAAAAGGGAATTTTAAGTTAAGAAATATCATAATTCCCAGTCGGGAGTTTAATGAGTATTATAATTTAATTTCTATGAAAAATCCTAAAAGAATAGGTAGAGGGGAAGCAGCTGCCATTGTGATAGCAGGCACGCTCGATGGAACTGTTGCAAGCAATAATTTAAGAGATATTTTACCATATGTTGGAAAGAAAAATCTACCTTACATTTGCACAGAACATATATTGTGCTTTAGTTATGAAAAAAACTATATTTCTTTAAAAGAAGGATCTCAAATTTGGAATGACATGAAAGGAAAAAAGAGAATATTACCAAATTATGATTTCAAAGAAATTATAAGAAGATTTAAAATAAATAGTAATAAAAAATTTTAGTACATTTCACTTTATAAATGAATTTTTTTATGTTGTTTTTAAAATACAAAATGAGAAAGGGCAAACTAATAAAGCAGACTTGCTCCATAGCTTGCCCTTTCTCATTGTATTTTTATTTCTATTCAATTTTCCCCAACGCCACCTTCATCCCTGCCAGTTCTTTCTGCACTTCCGAAAAGCGCAGGGAATAGTACTCCCGGTTCTGCTGGTTTAAGCTGGTGATGGTATGATGGATTTCTTTGGTGTTTTCCAATATCTGACGATAACCTTCCTTTTGTGCTGTTACGATTTCCTGCATAAATTTATCAATCCGAAAGATGAGGAGTATCGATAAGGCGATAGGGAACCCCTGGTTGGCAATGAGTTCGGTTAAACTGTGTATATCCATATTATCTCCTTTCATTCGAAAATAGTCGCAAGTTGCAAGGGGTAGGGGGCGGATTCATCCGCCCCGCAACAGACGGACTTGATGAATTGAGCTCTCTATGTTTCCTGCTAACGACTAATTATTCCCTCT
>CAYTVM010000314.1:0-2660 GCA_964441685.1 uncultured Atribacterota bacterium
ATTTTTTATTTAGTTTTCTCTTCAATCCACTGAGTAACTTCTTGTTTGTTAGGTATTTTGCCTGCCACTTTTACCTCTCCGTCAATAACTAAGGCAGGGGTTACCATAACTCCGTAATCAATCATTTTGTTGATATTTGTTACTTTAATAATTTCTACTGAAACGCCAAGATCATTTATGGCTTCCTCTACAAGTTCGTTCAATTTTTTACACTTCGGACAGCCGGTTCCTAAAATTTCAATTTTCATATTAAATTTCTCCTTATATTTTTAAAAAAAATAACCAAAAAACATTCCACTAAACGTTGCCATAATTACTACCAAAGAGACAAATACTAACGTTTTTTTAGTGCCTATAATACTTCTGATAACTAACATATTAGGTAGGCTTAAAGCAGGACCAGCCAGTAAAAGAGCTAATGCCGGGCCTTTGCCCATGCCTGCTCCTAACAACCCTTGTAAGATGGGTATTTCAGTCAAGGTAGCAAAATACATCAAAGCGCCAACTACTGAAGCAAACAAATTTGACCATAGGCTATTTCCGCCAACTAAATTTTCAATCCAAATTTTTGGGATTAATGCTTCACTGCCTGGTCTACCCAACAAAAAACCTGCCACTAAAACACCTCCCAACAAAAGAGGCAATATCTGCTCAGCAAATCCCCAACTGGAACTGACCCATTGAACCAGTTCTTCCTTATTAAACCACTTAACCAGCATCCAGGATAAAATAATGAAAAGAATACCGGTTATAAACCACTTAAAACTATAAATTGCTTGCCAAATTCTGATCGATTCATCTTTTCCCCAGTTGGCAAAAATTAATATGCCTATCAGAATTGCAAAATAAAATGCCGTCTTCCATAAGGGTCTTTCTTCTTGTACATTACTTTCAGTAAATATGTTTTTATCTTTAATTTTTTCTTTTTCGTCTTTAGGAAAAATAAAGTGCATAGATAATCCAATAACTACGGAAAAAATAATAGCCCCAATAGCACGAGCTAAGCCCAACTCAAATCCTAAGACACGTGCAGTTAAGATAATTGCCAGTACATTGATGGCTGGACCGGAATAAAGAAAGGCAGTTGCTGGACCTAAGCCTGCACCGCGTTTATAGATTCCAGCAAAAAGAGGCAAAACTGTGCAGGAACAAACGGCTAAAATTGTACCCGAAACAGAAGCAACAGTATAACTTAATAATTTATTTGTATTTGCTCCAAAGTATTTTATTACATTTTCTTGACTGATAAAATTAGCAATTGCCCCGGCAATAAAAAAAGCGGGAATTAAGCACAATAATACATGCTGGCGAGCATAGTCCTGTGCCATTAATAAGGATTCTATTAATGCATTTAATATTTTAGAACTACTAAAGGGCATAAAATAAAAAAATGCGAATACTATAAATATAATTAAAAGTTTATTTTTTTGCTTCATTGCTTTCTTTTCCATTCTCACTTAATGATATATGATGATATTATCATATAAACATATTATTGTCAATATATCATGTACAAAATATCGCAAAAAACAACAAAACCTTTCACTAGTTTATTCAGACTAAATAAAAATATTTTTTTTAAAAAGAGGATTTTTATTTATTTTGTAGAATAAAGAAATAATGCATTCTCAATTTTTTTTCTATCAATCAGGTAATGTCTTGATTCAAGTATTACGGATTACTAATTTTTAAGCAATAAAAAAGGAGAAAAATGTTGTGAAAAGGATTCATAAAATTATATCTGGTAGTTTAATTTGTCTTGCTTTGATAATGGTATGTAGTGTTAATATGACAGGATTCGCCCAACAGCAAGATATTTCTGGAATAAGCATAGAGGGTATCTGGGAGGGCAAGTTAAAAGTGCCCGGGGCAGAGCTTAGGATTGTCTTTAATGTTTCCAAGAATCCGGATGGCACTCTGACTGCAACTCTGGATAGTCCTGACCAGGGAGCAATCGGTATACCTGTAGAAGAAGTTGTTTTCAAAGATAATACTTTACGTCTGGAAGTAAAATCTGCGGGAGGCATTTTCGAAGGGAAAGTCAGTGCAGATTTTTTAGTTATTGAAGGGGAGTGGAAACAGTCAGGAGGTGTTTTCCCCCTTACAGTCAATCGGACCGACAAGGCAGTGGAAATTGTCAGACCTCAAGAGCCAAAAAAACCTTTTCCTTATAAAGAAGAAGAAGTAACTTATGAAAATAGGGATACAGGAATTTCGCTTGCCGGAACCTTAACTTTACCATCTAATAATGGTTCTTTCCCGTCAGTTTTATTAATTACCGGTTCCGGACCGCAAGACCGTAATGAAACTATATTTGGTCATTATCCTTTTCTGGTATTGGCAGACTACCTGACCCGTCAGGGTATTGCAGTTCTCAGAGTAGATGATCGGGGTGTGGGAGAATCTACCGGGGACTTTTCTCAGGCTACCAGCGAAGATTTTTCATCCGATGTATTAGCAGGAATAAAATATCTCAAGACTCGAAAGGAAATTAATCCTGAGCAGATCGGCCTTATCGGTCACAGCGAAGGTGGTTTGATTGCTCCGATGGTTGCTGTAAAATCACCGGATGTAGCTTTTATTGTATTAATGGCCGGAACAGGATTAACCGGGGAAGAAATTTTATATTTGCAGGGTGCTTTAATTTCCAGGGCAATGGG
>CAYTVM010000315.1:0-2658 GCA_964441685.1 uncultured Atribacterota bacterium
GTTATCGCCGATTATGAGATAACAGAAAAGATGCTGAGTTATTTTATCAGAAAAGTGTGTGGTAATAGCAAGGTATTCCGTCCTCAAGTAGTCATTTGCGTTCCGTCAGGAGGTACCGAAGTAGAAAAAAGAGCAGCGTTAGAAGCAGCTATGCAGGCTGGTGCAAGGAAAGCTTATTTAATTGAAGAACCAATGGCAGCAGCTATCGGGGCTGGCTTAGATATTAGTGAACCTTACGGCAATATGATTGTTGACGTTGGAGGAGGAACTGCCGATATCGCAGTTCTCTCTTTAGGCGGAATTGTGGTAAGTGAATCATTGAGGGTAGCAGGTAATAATTTTGACGAAGATATTATTAAATATATTAAAGAAAAATACAGATTAATGATTGGCGAAAAAACTGCTGAAATTTTAAAGATTGAAATCGGTACAGCAATGGAATTAGAAGAAGAATTGTTTACCGAGATAAGAGGAAGAGATTTGGTATCCGGGTTACCCAAGAGTATTTCAGTCGGCTCTAATGAAGTATTAAAATCCATCTCTTCTTCATTGAAGACGATAATAGAGGGCGTTAAAACAGTTATGGAGAAAATTCCTCCTGAATTAGCTGCTGATATTGCTGATAAAGGAATTGTCCTTACCGGCGGAGGGGCATTATTGAGAAATTTCGATGACTTATTAACTGAGGTAACTGGTATACCAGTTTACCTAGCTGAAAATCCAATTTCGTGTGTAGCCTTAGGTGCGGGGAAAGTTTTGGATAATATTCATGTATTAAGGAGTGGACTAGTAAGTTCATACAAGTAACTAGTCGTTAGTGAATAGTAAAGAAGGAAAAAGATGAAGATAAAATTAAATAAAAACATTTGTATAAAAATTATATTTATTGTATTAATTTTATTTAGTACAAAGATAAATTTAACCTTTAGTCAGACTATTTTTATGCCAGTTTCAGAGATAAGTCCGGGAATGAAAGGAATAGGAAAAACCGTTTTTCACGGAACGCAGATAGAAAATTTTCAAGTAGATATCATTGATATAGTTAGAGGTGAAAGCGGCATTAGTCATTTTATACTAGCCAATTTAAGTGGAGACAAAATTGAAGAGAGTGGCGGAATCTCAGCGGGGATGAGCGGAAGCCCAGTTTATATTGACAATAAATTGATTGGAGCTATATCTTATGCTTGGGAAATGAGTGAACACAACCTCTGTCTTATCACTCCCATCCAAGAAATGTTAAAAATACTTAACCTTTCCTATAAAAAAAACCAGTCAGTATTACAAGAATATAAAATTGATAGTTCTTTATATTTTAGTGAGAGGGTAAAAGATAAGATAATAGTTAAAAATTGTGAGAAAAATAATAATTTACAAGAATTAGCCGGACGAGAAAAAATCGTCTTTTACCCAGTAGTTTCACCGGTAATTGTAAGCGGAATAAAAGGAAGAACTTTAGATAGATTAAGCACTTCATTAAAAAAAATTAATCTTAACCCTGTTCAAGGTGTTTTTGGTATAGAAAAAATAGATTTTCAAGATGTAGGAGAAAGGCCTTACAATAAACTAGAGGCTGGTTCTGCCATAGGGATTCAATTGACTCGGGGAGATATCAATATTACCTCTATCGGAACATTAACTTATCGAGAAGGAGATAAAATCCTGGCTTTAGGACACCCCTTTTTAAAAAAGGGTAAAGTTTCGTTCTTCCTTTCTGCGGTATATGTCTATCATAGTTTTCCCAGTATAGTGATGCCTTTTAAATTAGGATCTCCTTTAAACTTAGTGGGAGAAGTCGTTCAGGATAGAGAGGCAGGTATATTGGCGATATTGAATGCTTACCCCCGGATTATTCCACTTAAAATACAGGTTACAGATATTAATTCAGGATTATCCTACAAGACGGAAGTTCAGATAATAAATGATTATAATCTGTTAGAGCCACTGGTTTCTAATATAACCGTACAGGCTATAGATACTGCTCTGGATAGAATAGGAGCAGGAACTGCTCAAGTAGAAATAGAGATAAAAGGTGAGAAAGAATGGCAAGAGCTTTTTCGGAAGAATATGTATTACAATTCAGATGATATAGCTATTCAAGCCATCACCGAGATACCCGAGATAATTGATTTAGTTGTAAACAATTATTATGAAATGGTAAATTTGAATAAGCTAAATATCGATATTAAAATAGATAATAAAAAGAAAATTGGCAGGGTAGAGGAAATTACATTAGAAGATTCCTCGATTAATCCAGGAGATTACCTTGAAGCTAAAATTAAGATTAAGCCTTTTAGAGGAGAGTCAATTGAAAAGGTGCTGACCATTCAAATTCCCTCTGATTCTTCCCCAGGAGAAGCTTTATTAATAGTAAAAGGAGGAGGAGAGTTAGATAGTCAACAAGAAGAGTATGCCAATAACATCAAACAGGATTATAAAAGTTTAGAAGAGACCCTTAAAGCTATTACTGATAGAGTAAAAGGCAATCAAGTGATTGGAGAAATAATTTTATATTCTAATGAACTACCCTATGAAGAGAATATTAATAACGGTGATCTGAAAAAAGAGAAAGAAAAAGAAGCTTCACAAATTTCAAAGATCGAAACAGATATGGTTATTGAAGGATACCTGGAGATACCTTTTACAATATTATAAAATTAA
>CAYTVM010000316.1:0-2641 GCA_964441685.1 uncultured Atribacterota bacterium
ATTAATCCATCTACCATATTTATGGTAATACGTTTTTTTTCTAAATCAATGTTCTCTATAACTTCACGAATAACTGGAATAAATAAATCCTCTTTATTCTCAATTTTAACTATATATACATCATTACTACCCGTACTTATAACATTATCTACGTTTCCCAAAAAAATATCATCTTTGGTATAAACATCAAGACCAATTATTTCGAACACAAAATAAGTGTCTTTTGGTAATTTTACAGCATGTTCCCTTTCAATTTCAAGGTAACACCCGACTAACATCTTGGCCTCTTTGATATTTTCTATATCTTTTATTTTTAAAATAACCATATTTTCTTTGATTTTTATTTTCTCTATATTTAATTCTTTTTGGCTAATATTATTTCTTATAAAAATAGTGGTTAATTTTTTAAATCTATCGGTCGAGTCTGTAAGGGGAAACACTTTGATTTCCCCTTTATTACCCTGGGTAGTAACTACTTTACCAATCGTAATAAATTCTTGACTCAATAAAATATCTCCTTAACTCGTATCTCGTATCTCGTGAATCGTATCTCTAAAGATGGCTAGCCAGTTTACCAGTTATCCGGTTGAAGAATTAATATCAGGCCGGTTAACGATATCAACTACCTCTCATCTTGCAAATGAGAACTTGTATTTGAAAGTAAGGACTAGAATTAACTGGCTAACTGGTAAACCATATAACCAAGTAACTGAATAAAATTTTATCTTACATTTATACTAACGACTAATTTAATCGACAATTTCGATAACTACTCGTCTATCATCCTTTTGTGCAGCTGCATTCACTATAGTTCTGATTGACTTTATATTTCTACCCTGTTTTCCAATTACTTTACCTATATCACTAGAATCAACCCTTACTTCAAATATTGATGTTTTTTCACCGATAATTTCATTTATCTCTACTTTATCTGGATTGTCCACTATCCCTCTTATAATTAATTCGATAAGTTCTTTCAAAATTATCTCCTTATTGTTCTATCTATTTTTTCAATATGCCTTTTTTCTTAAATAAATTCTTTACAGTTTCAGAAAGTCGGGCACCCTTCTCGATCCATTTCAAACTTGCTTCTTGGTCAATCTCAAAAATATATGGATCAGAAAGTGGTTGATAGCATCCTAGCTGCTCTATAAATTTAGCGTTACAAGCTTTTCTCGAATCAATGACCACCACTTTGTAAAAAGGATTCTTCTTGCCACCTTCTCTTCTAAGTTTAATTGTTACTGACATTTATTTTGCCTCCATTTTATTATTTACATTTTTTTATTTTCTGATATTTTCATCTGTCATTCCCATGAAAACAGGAATCTACCTTTCTTAATTCTTTGGCGCTTTCTGGGCGTGATGCATCGTGTCTCTATATAAAAGAAAAATAGATCATTCATATTTACTTTTTGATTTTTTTTATTATCATATTTTTATACTATATATCATATACTAATTTGGTTTTTGTATTCTATCTTCTTTTTTCCTAACTCTACGCTCTACGCTAAACGCTGCACGCTATATTAATTAAAAGAAAAGTTTTTTAATTTTGGTCCTTTTTTTAACATTTCTTTTATCTGATAATATTGCTTTAATAGCTTATTTATCTCTGAAAGTGTTGTTCCACTCCCTCTGGATATTCTCTTTCTTCTGCTTCCATTAATTATAGAAGGATATTCTCTTTCTTCAACAGTCATGGAGCCTATAATAGCTTCAATTTTTTTTAGTTCACCTTCTCTATCTCCTAATTTTGTAATATCTATTTTATTTCTTAAATGATTAAATCCTGGAACCATATCCATAATTTGTTCTACAGAACCAATATTTTTCATTTTTTTTAATTGTAAATAAAAATCGTTCAAATCAAAATCTTGACTCCTCATTTTTTTATTTAATTCTTTTAATTCATTCTGATTATAAGCAGTCTCAACTTTCTCTATTAGTGTTAGGGCATCACCCATACCCAATATTCGAGAAGCCATTCTTTCTGAATGAAAAAGTTCAAAATTATCTACCTTTTCGCCAATACCAATAAATTTAATGGGCACTCCTAAAACTTTTTTTAAAGATAAAGCTACTCCTCCCCGAGTATCACCGTCCAATTTAGTCAAAATAATTCCACTTATTTCAATTTTATCACAAAATACTTTAGCTGAATTTACTGCATCTTGTCCAGCCATTGCGTCGACTATTAATAATTTTTCTTGAAGAGGAATATTTTTATCAATTTCTTGTAACTCGCACATTAAATCATTATCGATATGCAATCTTCCGGCAGTATCAATAATCAGTACATCATAATTACTTTTAAATGAATATTTTATAGCAGCCTTAATAATATTTATTGGATTTTCGTTTCTCCCTATAGAAAATACCGGTAAGTTTGATTTTTCACCAAACACTTGCAATTGTTCTATGGCTGCTGGTCTGTATATATCTGTTGCTATTAAAAGCGGCTGGTGTCCCTGTTTCTTAAAATAATTAGCTAATTTTACCGCTGTAGTAGTTTTGCCGGTTCCTTGTAACCCTACCAACATGATTATGGTGGGAGGATCTGAACTCATTTTAATGTTATTTTGCTTAGAACCTAATGATTCAATTATCTCCTCATTTACAATTTTTATAATTTGTTGAG
>CAYTVM010000317.1:0-2631 GCA_964441685.1 uncultured Atribacterota bacterium
ATAGTATAATGGGCTGCTGGAGCTACCGGGATATATTCTTTTTCTGGATCAATATCTAAATTCAGACAATTTTTATAGATCGTAGGGAAGCGTTGGGGAAATTTATCTTTGATTTTAGTGGCATCCAAATAAACGTAATCGCTTTTAGTTTTTTTCATCTGGTCAGTAATGGCACGGGCAACTATATCTCTGGGAGCTAATTCAGCCAGAGGGTGATAAGAGTGCATAAATGATTCCCCGTTAATATTTTTTAAAATAGCACCTTCCCCGCGAACCGCTTCGGAAATAAGAAATTTGGGACTCCCTTGATGGTAGAGGGCAGTAGGATGAAATTGAATGAATTCTAAATCTGTTACTTTTGCTCCTCCCCTATAGGCCATAGCAATTCCATCTCCTGTAGCTACATCAGGATTAGTGGTATTGGAAAAAAGCTGTCCTGCTCCACCACTGGCTAAAATAGTTGCTCTTGCTAAGTAAGCAATAATTTCATTAGTATTACTATCTAAAGCAAGTAGGCCGTAACAAGTATTATGTTCGGCCAAAATATCTATTACTAAAATGTTCTCTTTAATTTTTATTTTGTTTTCTTTAATAACTTTTTCCGATAAAGATCTTTCTATCTCTGCCCCGGTGGCATCCCCTCGAGCGCGCAAGATCCGGGGTCTTTGGTGGGCTGCTTCTAAAGCAGTTTTGTATTTCCCTTCAATTTTATCGAATTTGGTTCCCAATTCTATTAATTCTTCAACGCATTTCGGACCCTCGGTTACTAAAACCTCAACTGCTTCAGGATCACAAAAATTTGCTCCGGCTTTTAGGGTATCTTCCATATGCAAACGAGGTGAGTCTTTATCTCCTAAAGCTACAGCTATACCACCTTGAGCATATTCCGTATTGCTTTCTTTCAGATTGCCTTTAGTGAGAAGGATAACTTCTCCTTTATCGTAAATTTTAAGCGAGGTATATAAGCCAGCGATTCCCGAGCCAACGATTAAAAAATCTGTTTTAATTTTTTTTAGTTTGGTTAGGTCAAAATTAATTAAATAGTGCGGTGTCATTTAATCCGATCCTTCCGTAAAATGTTTGTTGGGAAAATAATTGAATTTTATTGTGTGAGTAGTATATTATATTTTTGTATAAAATACAACGTTTAGCGTTTAACGATATAGAATCGTATATTATGTATATGTATTAGTTGTACAGTTACCCTGTACGCTAGTTAAGCAGCTGTTTTGAAATGACATCTTATCAAACTTCTATCTTTCATTTTTTACAATATATACTATATATTCGATACTTATTTTTTAACGCCATATAATTCAGGTTAATTCTTTTAGCTGGCTAGCTAACCAATTTCTATCATTCGATTTAATGCCTTTAGAGATTTTTTTCTTATATCTTCTGGTACTGTAATTCGGGGTTTTAAGCTTTGCAAAGAATAGAGAACTTTTTCCAGAGTAATAAGTTTCATATCCTGACAGATCATATTTTCAGAGGCTGGAAAAAATTGTTTACCTGGGTTATTCTTTTTTAAAGGATGGAATATTCCAATTTCTGTACCAATGATATATTCTTTAGCTTGGTTATCGCTGACAAACTCAATCATTCCCCTGGTACTGCCGACATAATCAGCTAGATTACACACTTCGGGACGGCATTCAGGGTGAACTAAAAGTAAAGCCTGGGGGTGGAGCTTTTTAACTCTTATTACATCTTCTTTGGTCAAAACGTTATGGACCGGACAAAATCCTTGCCAGGGAATAATTTTTCGTTTTGATCTTTTTGCGGTAAAGTTAGCTAAATTTTTATCAGGAATAAACAGAATATCTCTTTCAGCAGGAATTGCCTGGGCAATTTGGACAGCATTAGCAGAGGTACAGCAATAATCGCTTAAAGATTTTATATCTGCTGATGAATTCACATAAGAAACCACTACTGCATCAGGTAATTCTTTTATTTTGTTTTTAACTTTCTCGACTGATGCCATATCGGCCAGAGGGCATCCGGCTTTAATTTCAGGGAGTAGAACAATTTTTTCTGGAGAAAGGATAGCTGCAGTTTCCGCCATAAAGCGAACACCACAAAATACGATAACTTTTGCTTGAGTTTTAGCTGCTTGCTGGCTTAGGAAGAGTGAATCACCTGTAAAATCAGCAATATCTTGAATTTCTCCGGGTTGATAAACATGAGCTAAAATTATCGCTTCTTTCTTTTTTTTCCAGTATAATATTTCTTTAACTATTTTTTTTTCTAAGGGGTAACCAGTTGTATTATTCATTTTATCTCCTAATTAGTACGATAAAGATTTTTAATAAATCACTTGGTTATTTTTTATTATATCATAAAAGAAAATTAGATATAAAATCTTTTTTATTGTAATATATTTTCTAAAAAGGTAGAGGGGAGAGAAAGAAAAAAAGTATCAAGTAAAGTGTATTGAGTATTGAGCAAAGAAAAAGTAAAAGCCCAAGAAGTATCATATATCCCGATTAATTGACAAGAATATTCAAGAGGGGTAATATTAATAAAAGTAAAAAGCGAAAATGTAAAGTACGAATAACTTATATTTAATACTAGCGACTATTCGCTAACGACTATTTTGAAAGGTGGAAAAATTATGGAAAAAGAGAGATT
>CAYTVM010000318.1:0-2626 GCA_964441685.1 uncultured Atribacterota bacterium
AAGATTTTTACTGTATTTTTAATTATTTTTTTGTTCATGACCTGCTTAGCTACTAGCATGGCTATTTCATTAGATATTCCGCCCGAGATGGGAGAATACCAGAAAGATTGGCCCAGCTCTAATCACGATTATAGTAACAATCGGGCTACTTTTGATTCTAGTATTAATAAAGATAATATTTCTAATCTTGGAATTAAATGGGAGTTTGATATTTTGGGATTTGGTGAATGGGGAGCTGCCGCAACTAACCCTTTGATTTTAGGGGATACTATCTATTTACAGGATTTAAAGAGTAATCTTTATGCTCTTAATTTTTCATCCGGAAAACTGTTATGGAAAAAAGAATATAATCTGGATGTTTACGGACCATGTGGACCGGCTATAGGCTGGAATAAGATCTTTGTGCAAAAAGGACATTATGAAATAGCTGCCCTGGATTTAAAAGGCATAGAACTCTGGTCTACAAAATTATCCGATCAAGAAATGGTTGGAATTGATATCCAACTTTGTGCCTATGGTAATTTGCTCTATGTCTCTACCGTTCCCGGTACCTCCAATGCTGACTTTTATACCGGCGGTGGAGTTGGAATAATTTATGCTTTAGATCAAGAAACCGGAAAGATTAAGTGGTCTTTCAATACCGTTGATTCAGAAGATATTTGGGGTAATCCCCAGGTAAATAGCGGTGGAGGCGCCTGGTATCCTCCGGCCATTGATACTAATACTGGTATAATGTACTGGGGAATTGGCAATCCGGCTCCCTGGCCGGGGACTAAAGATTTCCCTAATGGTTCCAGTCGTCCGGGTCCTAATTTATACACCAATAGTCTGGTGGCTCTTGATGCTAAGGTCGGTACATTAAAATGGTATAATCAGGTACTCCCTCATGATATTTTTGACTTAGATTTACAACTATCTCCCCTGATTGGAACTCTGAAAATAGAAAGTAAAAATAAAGAAATAATTATTGCTTCCGGGAAATTAGGTAAAGTATATCTTTTTGACTCCGATACTGCCGAAATAATCTGGCAAACCCCGGTGGGAAAACACTTAAATGATGATCTAAAAGAATTGCCAGATGGTATTACCAGAGTTTATCCTAGCCCCTTAGGAATAGTAGAGACACCGATGGCTTTGGCTGACGGAATATTATATGTACCGATCAGTAACATATTCGGTGACTATACTCCGAGTGAATTTATCAGTTCGACTTTTGATATTGGGGCAGGAACCGGTGAGCTTACGGCTATTGATTTAAAGAATAGAAAAATCCTCTGGAATAAGGAATTTAATTCTATCAATGTCGGAGCAGCTACGGTAGTGAATGATGTAGTCTTTACTTCTACTTTTGACGGTATGATCTATGCCTTTGATCGAAGTACCGGAGAAGAACTTTGGAAGTATCAGGCTGATGGTGGTATTAACGGATGGCCGGCAGTAGCAAAAGATACTATAATTTTCCCGGTTGGGCTCGGTCAAACACCCAAATTACTTGCTTTTACCGTTGGCGAAAAAGCAAATGTTTCCACTACCATTTCTAGTGCTGTAAGCTCTCCTGGGGAGGCTCTTCCATCCACAAATATTTCCATTAAGGTAGATGGTCTAATCACCCCTGGTGAATACCTCAATTCCCAAACTTATGGAGATTATGAAGTATATTGGACTAGTGATGCACAATATATTTATTTAGCTCTGAAAGCGAAGACCACCGGCTTTGTGGCTATGGCTCTTCAACCCGGAGATAAAATGAAAAATGCGGATATCTTTATAGGTTTTGTGAAAGACGGAAAAGCGGAGATGTATGATGCATTTAGCACCGGAACCTACGGTCCACATCCAACCGATATAGAATTGGGCGGGACTAATGATATTATGGAATTCGCGGGGACGGAGGCAGAGGGCTTTACCATCTTAGAACTGAAAAGAGCGCTTAAAACTCCGGATCAATATGATCTTGAAGTTCAAAAAGGAACCAATAAAATAATTTGGTCTTATGGTGATTCAGACAGTCTTGCTGTAAAACATCGCGTACGGGGTTATGGTGAAATAGTTATTCAATAGTGTTCAATTATCTTTATCCTGAGCTTCTTTTTTTAAAAGAAGTGAATACGGCAGTCCCAACTATCTAATTGGGAAACCGGATAACTAATTTGCTAAATTTTAATTGGTCGACTTAAAATAAATAGCGATAGGCTCTATTTTTATTATAGGAGGTAAAAGATATGTCAAAAATACAAATTAACTGCTGCGGAGAAACTTGTCCGATCCCTCTGATAGAAACCAGAAAAGCAATTCGCAAAGCTTCTCTCGGAGATATTATTGAAATAAGGGGCACTCACCCGGCATCTAAGAAAGAAATACCTATGGCGGTAAAGGCATTGGGTCTAAAACTGGTTGATGTGAAAGAAGAGGGAGGAGAATGGACCATTATCATTCAAAAATAGGAGGATTCAAAAGATGGCAGAAAAATTAACCATTGTGGTTCATAGCGGAGATATGGATAAGATTTATAGTACCTTGATTATTGCCAACGGCGCTCTTTCCATGGGGATGGAAGCTTCTCTATACTTAACTTTTTGGGGCTTGCAACGGCTGCAAAAGGGAGGTTTGGAAAAAGGATCTCTAT
>CAYTVM010000319.1:0-2615 GCA_964441685.1 uncultured Atribacterota bacterium
TTTTATTAAGAAGAAAGTTGACAAAAATTGTCATAAATAATATAATTTTTTAGTAAAGTCAAATAAATTAAGGAGTAAGAAAAATGAAATTATCTACTCGAGGAAGATATGCGCTTAGGGCTATGATAGATTTAGCCCAGATTCAATGCAATAATTTAAAACCAATTTCTTTAAGAGATATTTCTCTAAGACAAGAGATCTCTTTACAATATTTAGAACAGTTGTTTAATAAATTAAAGAAGGCTAATTTAGTAAAAAGTATCAGGGGAGCAGGCGGAGGTTATTTGTTGGCCAAAGAAGCTGAGAAGATTACTGCCGGTGACATAATTAGAGTAGTTGAGGGACCTATCGTTTTAGTTGATTGTATTTCAATTACCAAAAAAATTAATAAGAATATCTCAGGGAAATGTAAAAAAATAGAAGATTGTGCCATCAAGGTATTGTTAGATGTGGTGACCCAAAGGATAAATCAAACTTTAGATGCTACTTCTTTGAAAGATTTGTGTAAAATGGCTCAAAAAATAGAAAAAGGGCAAAAAGATGAAAAATAAGATAAAAGCAGTTGCTCTATTTTCTGGTGGCCTGGATAGTATTTTGGCAGTAAAACTTATTCAGGGGCAAGGGATAGAAGTAAAAGGGGTTAACTTCAGAACTCCTTTTTTTGGTTTAGATAAGACCTATCTAGCAGCAAAAGGTTTAGATATGGATTTAGAAATTATAGACATAACCCAGGAATTACTGGGGATTTTAAGAAATCCCAAGCATGGGTTAGGGAAGAATATGAATCCTTGTATAGACTGCCACATCCTTATGTTTAAAAAAGCGGGTGAATATATGACCAATATAGGAGCCTCTTTTATTTTGAGTGGTGAAGTTTTAGGGGAAAGGCCGATGTCTCAGAACCGAAACAGTTTAAGTATAATTGAAAAAGAATCAGAATTTAAAGGTAGGATCCTTCGTCCATTATCCGCTTTGTTATTGGCGGAGACTATTCCCGAAAAAAAGGGGTTGGTGAACAGAAATAAATTATTGGATATTTCTGGTCGTTCGAGAATAAGACAGATAAAGTTAGCTGCTAAAATGGGGATAGAGAATTATCCTTCACCAGCCGGAGGGTGCAAATTAACTGAGCCAGCTTTTGCTAAAAGATTAGGAGATTTATTTAATCAGGAAAGTGCCTCTTTAGAAGAGATAGAGCTGTTAAAATTAGGTCGACACTTCCGATTAAGTAGAGATATTAAGTTAGTGGTGGGAAGAAATAAAGAAGAAAACGAGAAGATAAAAGAATATTTTAAAGAAGGAGATTTTCTTTTTAAAGCAAAAAATTTAAAAGGCCCGGTTTCTTTGTTAAAAACAGGGGCTAATGTAGCTAACGAACTTATTAATAAATCCTGTCAGATTACAGCCAGATATTGTGATAGAGACAAAGAAGAAAACGAAGAAGTTTCTATCGATTATTATGGAGAACTTAAAGGGATCATAAAAAGTAGAAAGGTCAAACCATTAATAGAAGATGAATTAGAAAGCTTAAGAATATAAAGTTAAGAAATGGAAAAAGAAAATAAGCTATGATGAGTAAAAATATAAAAAAGAAAGTAGTAGTAGTAGCAATGAGTGGAGGGGTAGACAGCTCATTAGCTGCTGCTCTACTAAAAGAAGGAGGTTATGATGTTCTTGGTGTTACTCTCCACAATCATGATGGTAACGAAAGTTTAGAATCAGCGGAACAAGCCGCTCAAAATCTAAAAATTCCCTGGCACGTTCTGGATTTCACCAAAGAATTCAAAACTATAGTTATAGAATATTTTTGTAATGAATATCTTGCAGGTCGAACCCCTAACCCTTGTGTAATCTGTAATTTGAAAATAAAATTTGGATTATTATTGGAGAAAGCAAAATCTTTAGGTGCGGATTATCTCGCCACCGGTCATTATGCCATTAATCAATATGACCAGAAGAGTAAGAAGTTTTTACTTAAGAGAGGGTTAGATGAAAGCAAAGATCAATCTTATTTTCTTTATAGATTAAACCAGAATATTTTACCTTACGTTTTGTTTCCTTTGGGCAAATTTAAAAAAAATCAAACCAGAGAATTGGCTAAAAAATATGGATTAAAAAATTATAAAAAAGAAGAGAGTCAGGAAATTTGTTTTATCCAGGATGATAATTATAGAAAGTTTTTGATTCAAAATATTTCAGAAACTATTAATCCTGGTAAGTTTAAAGATAAAGAAGGAAAGATTTTAGGAGAGCATCAAGGTATTCCCTTTTATACGATTGGTCAGAGAAAGGGATTGGGAGTATCTCTGAATAAGCGTATGTATGTAGCTGAAATAAATTCTCATAAGAATGTGATTATTCTGAGTGATGATAAAGATCTTTATAAGGATAAATTATTAGTAAAAGATTTAAGTTTTATTTCTGGCGATAAAATTTCATATTCTATGAAGACAGAAGTAAAGATAAGATACAATAGTGAAAAATTTCCGGCGAATATCTCTCCTTACAGCAAAGATAAGCTATTAATCGTTTTTGAAAAGTCCCAAAGAGCGGTTACTCCAGGACAATCAGCAGTATTTTATCAAGGAGATGTAGTTGTAGGAGGTGGAATAATA
>CAYTVM010000320.1:0-2614 GCA_964441685.1 uncultured Atribacterota bacterium
AAACTTTGCAAGAGTTAGCTGACTTTGCTAAAGATTTAGGGGTTACCATTGCTATTGAAAATACTTGTCCCGAGTTAGAGGAAGAGACTCTCTGGGAATTATCAAGACGATTTGGCAATAGTAGAGTAATCCCTTCTTATAACCTTTCTCCTCAGACACCTAAGTCCATCTTTTTGCAAGAAGTTAGAAAGTATAAATATGGGACGAAGATTGAAGAATTAGTTGACCAGGTTAAAAAAATTGATCGTGATAACGTAGGAATTACCCTTGATTTTGGACAAGCTTATCTTGCTTCAAAATATTATCACTTCAAATTTTTAGATTCTATAAAATTAGCCCTACCCTATATAAAACATCTGCATATTCACGATTGTTTTGGCAAACCCAAAGCCTCACCTGAAAATCGAGATATCGATCTAATCCAATTTGGCATAGGTGATATGCATATGCCTGTAGGTTGGGGAGAAATTCCCTATGATAAGATTTTCCGCCTTTTAAAGAATTATGGTGGAGTAATATGTTTGGAATTAAAACCTCGATATAAAAAATTTTATAAGTATAGTTTAGAAAGAGTCAAAGAACTTGTAGAAAGTACCAGTAATAACCACAGATTAAAGAAAGTCTCCCCCTTTGCCAAGTACGATAATTAAAGACAGAGGGGTTTAGTTGATATGTTGTTTGGTTTATATAAAAGTAATTTCTTCAAAGACCTATTATTTTAGCTTTTATCATTATATAATAATATTTCCTCCCCATATTGTTTTCTATAAAAATTACAATTTTATTAGTTCAAAGACAATATTTTGAGAAAAAAAGTTGGCAAAGAAAATGGAGAACTTAATATGAACCGACATACAATCAAAGAAGGAGATCTTTTCCTGTTAACTGATCAAGCAGGTAATATTATAAAAAATGAAGATATGCAATATGGTCTGTATGCAAAAGATACCAGATTTTTAAGCAGGTATGAATTGTTTGTAGATAATATCAAACCATTTATTCTATCTTCCGTGGAAACAGAAGATAGAATAAAAAAAATTTACTTAACTAATGCAAATAGTAAAAAGATTGGAAGTAGAAAAGTTTTGATTATGCGAGAACAGATTATATTCAAAGGCATGGTATATGATAAAATATTAGTTAAAAATTATTTTTCACAACCCCTTGCCTTAAAATTAATACTAAAAGTGGATGCTGATTATCTGGATATTTTTCAGGTGAGAAATTATGTAAAAGAAAAAAGATTAGGTGCTATTTTAAATCCTTCTAAAGTTAAAAATGGCATTGTCTTGGGCTATCTTGGCAAAGATGGTGTAAGACGGGAGACAATAGTGAAAACATTGAATAAAGAGGGAGAAATTTATAAAGATAGAATAGAATTATCTTTTAAACTAAAACCTAAGCAAGAAAAAGAATTTATTATTGGCATAATCCCCAGGATCGGAGATCAAAAACTAATTAATAAAAATATGATTAGTTTTGGAAGAGCACAGAAAAAATTAAAATCAAATTATAAAAAATGGGAAGAGGATTCCCTCATCGTTAAAACTGACAATAAAAACTTTAACCAACTGATAAATAGAAGTCTATCGGATTTAAAATTATTATTAACTGATTTGGGGGAAGGTTTTATACCAATCGCTGGTATCCCATGGTATGCTGTTCCTTTTGGCAGAGATAGTATTATTACCTCATTACAGACATTGATGGTAAATACAAAAATAGCACAAGGTACATTAAAGACTTTGGCTTTCTTTCAAGGGAAAGAAGTTAATGGATATAGAGAAGAAGAGCCAGGAAAAATAATGCACGAAATCAGATTTGGTGAATTAGCTCACCTTAACTTAATACCTCATACGCCTTACTATGGGACCATTGATTCTACACCTTTATTTCTAATCCTTGCAGTAGAATATTTTCATTGGACTGGAGATTTAATCTCTATCAAAAAAATTCTACCTAATTTATTGGCTGCTTTAGAATGGATAGACAAATATGGAGACATAGACCAAGACGGATATGTTGAATATGGTGCAAAAAATACTAAATGGGCAATCAATCAAGGGTGGAAAGATTCAACTGATTCCAGTGTTCATCAAGATGGAAATTTAGCTATTCCTCCAATAGCCTTAGTTGAAGTTCAGGGTTATGTTTACCAGGCGAAGAAAGGAATGGCTGAAATATTTTTCTATTTAGGCGAGAAAGACAAAGCCAAGAAATTAGAAAAAGATGCGCGGGGATTAAAAGACAGATTTAATAGAGATTTTTGGATGGAAGACAGGAAATATTTTGCTTTCGGACTTGATTATCAAAAAAAACAAATCGCTTCTATTACCAGTAATCCCGGACATGGTTTATATAGCGGCATTATTAGCCAAGATAAATCTGAAGCAGTAGTAAAAAAATTGCTAAGCGATGAAATGTTTAATGGTTGGGGAATAAGAACTATGGGGGAAAACGAAATTGGTTATAATCCGGTGAGTTATCATAATGGCAGTGTTTGGCCTCATGATAATTCAATGATTATCACTGGTTTAATCCGATATAATTATCATAGAGAAGCTGTGAAAGTCATTAATGGTCTCATAAAAGCATCTCAATATTTTAAATATAA
>CAYTVM010000321.1:0-2613 GCA_964441685.1 uncultured Atribacterota bacterium
ACTTTTTCAGTTTCCTCACTCATGCAAAAAGTTCGAAAATCGTTCTGTCTGGGGAACCTGCTAATTCCAGCCCTTTGGCATTTGCTGAAGGGCTTTTTCTTTTTTTGAATTATTTTACAGAAAAAGAAGGCTTTTTAATAAGTTGTATAGTATATATAAAATAGTGACTAAAAAAAATTAAATAAGCCTATTTTTTATCAAAGTAGAATACTATAATACCATTATACTAAAACAAGTAGCTATATTATCTAAGGTCAATCTTAAGATGCACACTCGTTTCTCTATTCCAAGAGATCCACTAAACAACATATCCTAACTATACTAACCATCCAATTAACAATTTGCTATAATCACCTAACAAAACACTTAATATTTTATTCTGTATGAAGGTAACATGAGAAACCTTTTCTTTATTTAAAAGAAAAGGGGCCGAAGAGTCAAGATACTAAACTTTAAAAAGAAGTTTCTGATTTGCCTTAAATCTATTCATAGCCTTACCTTCTACTTTTTCTGAAAAGTTGCTAGAACTAAAAAGTAATATTCTTAAAATATTATAGGGTAAAAGGTGGGTGGAGGTGAAATCAAGTTTAGATTAGCAAATTATTTGCTTAAAATAGAAATGAGGGTTTCAGAAAACTCTAGAAGGTTAAAAAATTCACCTCCAAGCTTCTAAAAAATCGATAAAATGGGTAGAAATTAATCGATAACCTTCCTAAAACCTTATCAGATAAGGGTTTTAAGGGTGGAGGTGAAGAATAAAGTAGAGGTGTGCCAAAAGCCTTACAAGACAAGGGTTTAAGAGTTTTCTGAAAGGCACAAAATCAAAGAATGAAAGAAGGTGAAAAAAAATGAAAAGAAGAAAAATAAATTATTTTAAGTATTTCAACTTGTTTTTGCAATTGCGGTTTTAGTATTTATTACTGGATGTACTGGAGCGTCTCCAACAACTCCTATTATTAATTCCTTTTCAGCTAATCCAACAACCATTACTGTAGGAGAAAGTTCTACTTTAAGCTGGAGTGTTACCGATGCAACCAGTGTTACTATTAATCAGAGTATTGGTAGTGTTGCTCTAATTAGTTCAATTACTTTATCTCCTGCAACAACTACTACTTATACTCTTACCGCAACCAATACTGCCGGAAGTGTTACTGCCACGACTACTATTACGGTGAACCCAGTACTACATGTCTTACTGATTAATTATTCAATAGATCCTGGGAATACAGTTGGAGATTTGATAAGTAGAGGATTCTACATTAAAGATTTTCCGGGTACTTCTCTTTCACAAGTAGATCTTTGGGTTAGTTGTAACATGCCATGGGATTATACTTTTGAGCTTACAGCGCGAGAAAGTAGTTACAATGGAACAATTATTGAAAAAAGTCAAGATAATAAATATTTATATAGTGATAAGCAATTAATCACATTTAATTTTTCATCTAATCCAGTAGAAAAAAATTCGATCGTTACTTTTTCAATCAGTAAAGTTACCGGACCAGGGTCATGTTATTATGCTGTTAATGGTGAATATGGCGGTATTGCCGAAGGAGATATTTTAGTAATTCAAACCAATGGTACAACACCACCTCTTGATAGTTTTAGAAGATATGGAATTGCTATTAAAGTTTATGGACATGAGTAGTACTAAGTTAATTTTTAAAATAAGAAACAATTCTATAATTACAATTTACATGTTAGATAAATGAAACGAAAAATATAAAAAGGGTAAATTAAAATTTATCTCTTTTTTAGTTTACCCTTTTTATAAAAGTTCTACTCCTCAACATTCTATCTTTGAAACTATTCATCGCAGTAATTTGACTTGTCATGCTGCTGGTTAGGATGGGGATAAACTTAGTTATAACTGGATTAGTAATGGAGGAAGTATGCTTCTTTCTGTAGTTATCCAGAAAATAGCTTTGGTTTATATCTCCATTTATTTAGTGGAGTGGTTGGATTTAATGCCTGGAAAGGAACAATCATTGATCGGAAAGATTGGCAAAACTTTAATCTTATCTTGGAGATTATGCAGACCATGATAAAAGCTCTTTATAAGCTGCCATCTGGTTATGACTTAAATAAAGATCAATAAATCATAAAAAGGTTCAATAAATATCTAAATCGGAACGATAAAAATAATATTTTTTAAAAGCTATCACCTTTGATGGTAGTAATTTACTAGAATTAGGAGGGATATAAAGTATGAAGAAATTTGTTCTTCTTTTTTAGTCGCTGTTGTGATTTTTAATCTTTACTTGATAGTTAATGCTCAAGAGAGAGACGAGAAATACCGGAGGGATTTATATTTTATCATTATCAGTATGCATATATAGATATCTCTTTAATTTACCCGGAAAATTGGATTAACTATTCTTCTCAAAAGCGAAGAATAATTATTTATACTCCTGAGTCTAAAGGAACTCTAACTTTTCGAGCAATACCCTTATTTGGAAAGGAATTTACTCTTGTCGAACTATGTTCTGAAAATATGGAAATCTTAAAATTAGCAGGTGTA
Organism: uncultured Atribacterota bacterium; assembly: GCA_964441685.1. Lineage (GTDB taxonomy): Bacteria > Atribacterota > Phoenicimicrobiia > Phoenicimicrobiales > Phoenicimicrobiaceae > Sediminicultor. Next base: position 2,519 of record CAYTVM010000321.1, read on the forward strand.
GTCTTTTTAACATATTATTTCCTCCTTTCATTTCTTGATTCCCTTTGGTTTTTGCTCATCCTGAAGCTCTACCTACTCTACCTATTTGTTTCTAT
>CAYTVM010000322.1:0-2607 GCA_964441685.1 uncultured Atribacterota bacterium
CATACTAACAAAGATAAAAGGTATTGTCAAGGATTATTTTGCATATTTTAAAAAGAAGAATTTAAATATTTTTTCTCGGTTAAAATGCGTGTTTTTGACCATCATCATTATAGTATAATCAGGGGGAAAGTGCAAGGAGGGAACAAGAAAGTATCAAGTATATAGTATATAATACATAATATCGAGTTAAGAAAGAGAAAAAAACCAAAAAAATAGTCTTCTTCTTTTCTTTTTCATTCTTACTTCTTATTTCTATTTTCTTAACCACTATAGGGGAGATTTACTCACTGCCCCTTTGCTTTTTTCTCTCTTCATTTTCTTTGCTATATATTATATACTATTTAACAGTTAATTTTATAAAATTTAACCTTCCTATTTTTAAAATCATACCTTCTTCGACAGTTAAATCAAAATTAGGGTCATTTGCCTTTTCTCCATTGATTCTTACGCCACCCTGCTCAACTATTCTACGGGCTTCGCTTTTGTTACCCACTACACCAGATAGAACAACAAGTTTAACAAGCCAAATTTTTCCTTCTTCTAAATCATCTTTCTTTAAAATTAATTCCTTTATTTCTTCCGGATAAAGTTTATTTTTAAATACCTTTTCAAATTCTTCTTCTGCTATAATTGCGGCACTCTGACTATGATAAAGTTTAACAATATTTCTGGCTAATCTCTTTTTCACGTCCCTAGGATGTAACCTATTATTTTCTAGACCTATTTTTACCTTGTTAATTTCATCTAAAGAAACATTGGTTACCAATTCAAAATATCTAATCATAAGATTATCAGGAAGAGACATAGTTTTGCCATACATTTCTTGAGGAGATTCATTGATTCCAATATAATTATTAAGGCTTTTACTCATTTTTTCTACCCCATCTATTCCCTCAAGAAGAGGTAGAGTGATAATAACTTGCGGTTCCTGATTGTATTCTCTTTGAATATCTCTGCCTACCAATAGATTAAACTTCTGATCTGTGCCTCCTAATTCAATGTCTGCTTTCATAGCCACAGAGTCATAGCCTTGCATTAAAGGGTATAAAAATTCGTGGATAGCTATCGGTTTACCCGCTTTATACCTATTTGAAAAATCATCTCTCTCTAACATACGAGCAACGGTATATTTAGAACACACTTTTAAAACTTCCGAGAAAGAAAGCTTTCCCAACCAATGACTATTAAATACTACTATGGTCTTTTCCGGATTTAATATTTTAAAAACTTGCTTTTTGTAAGTTTCTGCATTTTTTTTAACTTCCTCTTCAGTCAACTGTTTTCTAGTAACTGTTTTACCGCTTGGGTCACCTATCATCCCGGTAAAATCACCGATTAAAAAATAAATATCATGGCCCAGGTCTTGAAATTGTCTCATCTTACGTAGACCTACCGTATGTCCCAAATGTATATCTGGTGCATTAGGATCAAACCCTTGCTTAACCCGAAGAGGTCTTTTTTCTTTTCTTGATTTTTCTATTTTTTTTATTAATTCTTCTTCAGAGATTATTTCTTCTGTACCTCTTTTAATTATGCCGAATTCTTCTTTAATATCCATAATAAATTACCCCACTCTATAGAATAAAAACACTAAATATTTTCTATTATAATTCATTCCCTTATTTCTTCTATTATTACAACCCTAATCTTTTTTTGTTCTTAATTAACAAAATCAATAAGGGATAACCCAGGATATAACAAGCAATAAGTTCACCTATCCCGATATACAATACAGTTATCCAATAAGGTAAGTCGAAGAGAAAATGCAAATAAATACCCACCCCAAATGCATTTATCAATACCGGGGGGAGGGGCGCTAATTTAGGGTTTTTTACTTTGTAAGTTAAATATGCAGCAAGTAAAGTACAAAAACTTCCCCCAATAACATCTACCATCCCTAATGGTCCAATAACATTTGCCAAAATACAACCTAAAAATAATCCCATAATTGCTGATGAGTCTATAAAGGGAAGAACTACCAAGGCTTCAGCAATTCTCACTTGAATGGGGCCATAACTTATTGGAGCAAATATAATATTAAGAACTACGTAAATCGCTGCAATCATAGCTACACGAACCAAGTAGGTAAGCTTAATCATATCAGAACACCCTATAGTAAATATATTTAATTTTTGAAATTATAACATAATTTATTTTTTATTAAAAGAGTTGAAATAAAATGTCTGTGTCAATACTTTGGGGGTAGTTTTTTTTGGTGAAAAAAATACTTCTGGTTTTGGGAAGACCTACCCTTTATTTTGTTAATGCTTATTATCTGGATAAATAAGCATAATTGTACTTATTTTATTTGGGTTACTGCGATACATTGTGATTAACTTTCTTTAGTTTTTTGATTGATTAATTAAAATATCCTACTCTGGATAGTTTTCGCAAAACACCCACCCAGGGTTTGTCCTGATCCGGCCCTGAAAGTGCTGGAATGGTTACTTCGATAAGAGGAGAAGTCTCTGTTTCTTGGTTAAAACAGGAAGCAGGCAGAGGTGGTTTAAACTTGCCTACTTTAATATTTCGTTCTCTTTCCGTCTCCCACCAGTTATCCCATTCTCCATTTAGGATCGTCTCTTTTATCTTCAAGAGGGCCAGGGC
>CAYTVM010000323.1:0-2606 GCA_964441685.1 uncultured Atribacterota bacterium
AACATCTTTCTCCTGGAATATGCTTTTAGAAATGGGATGACGGCATTTATTAAAGAACCGGGGCTGGAAATAGGGATAATAAAAAAGGAAAAAATATTTTTTCAAAAAATCGGCGCCAGGTTTTCTTTAATTCCTTTAGATGAAAAAATTAGCGGAGTGACTATTAGGGGATGTAAATATTCGCTCGAAGCAGAAAGCCTATTAAGATATAAGACCAGGGGTATGAGCAATATCATTGAGCAGGAAAAAGCGGTTATTACCGTTGAGAAAGGTCTATTACTATATGTTCTGAATCCGTAAGAACAATCCATAGAAACTGGTCTACTAAATCATTTAATTTGTTGTAATTATTTTCTGCATGAATATCTGCAAGGCATTCTTTTAAAGTTTGTATTAGTAATAAAAAATAAGACAAAAATGTTTGTAAATAAAAAAAAATAAATGTAAAATATTAAATATCAATATTTAGAAGAGAAGGAGGAATTTTAAAATTGTTTAATAAAATTGCTAATATAGTCAGAGGATTGGCTGTAGATATGGTAGAAAAGGCAAATTCCGGTCACCCGGGATTACCTTTGGGTTGTGCAGAAATTGGAGCAGTACTCTTTGGAAATGTATTAAAATATGATCCTTCTGTCCCGGATTGGCCGGATCGAGACCGTTTTGTGCTATCTGCCGGGCATGGTTCAGCCTGGTTATATTCTCTATTACATCTTTCGGGATACGAACTTTCACTTGAGGATTTAAAAGAATTCAGACAGCTTAATTCTAAAACTCCCGGTCATCCTGAATATGGAGAAACGCCCGGGGTGGAAGTTTCTACCGGACCATTAGGACAAGGTTTTGCCAATGCTGTGGGGATGGCTCTGGCGGAAAAAATGTTGGCAGCCAGATTTAACACCGAAGATTATAAGATGGTTGACCATTATACTTATACCCTTCTAGGCGATGGCTGTATGATGGAAGGGATTACTTCTGAAGCTGCATCACTGGCCGGACATTTAGGTTTGGGAAAATTAATCGCTATCTATGATGATAATGGTATTTCCCTTGCCGGAGAGACCAAAGTAAGCTTTACTGAATCGGTAGCCGATAGATTTAGGGCTTATCATTGGAAAGTCATTGATCATATTAATGGACATAGTATCGAAGAATTTAAAGCAGCTATTATTAAAGCCAAAGAAACTGAAGATAAACCGATTTTGATTATAGCTAAAACCCATATTGGGTATGGTGCTCCCACCAAGCAGGATTCTTGCAACAGTCACGGCGCACCTTTAGGCAAAGAAGAAGTCATAGGTTTAAAGAAAAATTTAGGATTACCTCTAGAGGAGAAATTTTACGTTTCCTCTGAGGTCAAAGAATATTTTGAAGAAAGAAAAAAGCAACTAACCAAAAAAAGAGAAGAATGGGAAAGTAAGTTTAACCAATGGTCTCAAAAATATCCCGAGCTCAAAGAAGAATGGGACAAAGCATTAAATTTAATGATTCCTCAAGATTTAGAACTGGAAAGTTTAGAAATAAAATCTCCGATAGCTACACGAGTAGCATCATCGATAATCTTAAATAAACTTGCTGATAAAATTCCTTATCTTATAGGAGGTTCAGCTGATTTGTGTCCTTCTACCAAAACATATCTTAACAATTATGGAGAAGTTCAAAAAAACAGCTTTAAAGGCAGAAACATTAAGTTTGGCGTTAGAGAACATGCCATGGGAGCTATTGTTAATGGGATAGCAGCACACAAAGGATTCAGAGCATATTGTTCCACTTTCTTTGCTTTTTCTGATTATATGCGTCCGGCTATTAGAATGGCTGCCTTAATGGGACTCCCGGTAATTTATATTTTTACTCATGATTCCATCATGGTGGGAGAAGATGGCCCTACACATCAACCGGTTGAACAGCTTGAATCTTTAAGGATAATGCCAAACTTAAAAGTCATGAGACCGGCGGATGAAGAAGAGACTAAATTGGCCTGGAAGGAAGTTTTAAAAAGAACAGAAGGTCCAACTGCCCTGGTTTTATCCCGTCATAATTTACCTCATCTGGAAAAATACCGTGGTATAAAAGAATTCTCCCAAGGCGGTTATATCATATCCCACGAAGAAAAAGAAGCACCCCAGGTGGTATTAATGTCCAGTGGCAGTGAAGTTTCGATTGCTGTAAAGGTGAATACTATCTTAAAAGTGAATGGCATTACCAGCCGTGTATTATCTATCCCGGACAGAGAAGAATTTTTAAGACAGGAGAAAACATATATTGAAGAAGTTTTGGGACCCAAAGACGCACTTCGAGTCGTTATTGAAGCCAATACCGGTCAGGGCTGGTATCAGTTATTAAACGATTCTTATTATACCGTGTTTATGAATTCTTTTGGCAAGAGCGCACCCGATCAGCAATTAGCCGATTATTTTGGTTTTACTCCTGAAAAAATTGCCCAAAAAATCATTCAACTTTGTCAGGGAACTGTCCTTTGACAAATTCTGTTCCCGTGAATACGGGAATCATTTTTAATATTCAAAGATATTCGATTCATGATGGACCAGGAATCCGGACTGCTGTCTTTTTAAAGGGATGTCCGCTTAATTGCTGGTGGTGTCAAA
>CAYTVM010000324.1:0-2601 GCA_964441685.1 uncultured Atribacterota bacterium
AAAAGATGGAAAAAACAAATCCCAATTACCCCATAAAAGTTTTAGATAAAACCTTCTCTATTCTGGATATTTTACTTCAAAATGATTCCTCTATGCATATAACCGAAATCAGCGGAAAACTAGGATTATATCCCAGCACTACTCACCGCATATTAGATACCCTGAAACACTGGGGTTATGTAGAACAGGATCCCAAAAGCCAAAAATACCGATTAGGTCTGAAGGTATTAGCATTAGGTATGGCCAAACTTCACCAAATGGATCTGGTAAAAGAAGCTACTCCTTATTTAAAAGAATTAGTAAAGCTGTGTAATGAGACTGTCCATTTAGGGATTCAGGAAGAAGGAGAAGTTCTTTACTTAGCTAAAGAGGAGTCTTCTCAAACTATAAGGATGATCTCTTACGTGGGTAAAAGAGCTCCTCTTCACTGTACTGCTTTGGGGAAAGTGCTATTAACCTATCTTTCAGTAGAAGAAAGAAAGGAAATATTAGGGGAAAAAGCGCTTCCTCGTCTTACCGAGAATACCATCACTGATAAAGGGGAGTTAGAAAAAGAACTTGATAAAGTAAAGGAACAGGGTTTTGCCTTGGATAGAGAAGAAAACGAAAAGGATGTTCGCTGTATAGCTGCTCCTATTAGGAATTATCAAGGGGAAGTAATAGCTGCCCTTAGTATTTCAAGCCCTACTTTCAGGATAGATAAAAATGCACAAAATAACCTAAAAGAAGCTCTTATCGAGACCAGCGAAAAAATATCTAAAAGATTGGGATATAATGGTAAATTATAAAGGGAATAATTAAAAAGCAGGGAAAAAAGTTTAATTGTAAATAGAAGAAAAGTTAGTATCTACCGGGTATAAAGCACAAGTCCGTATCCCCAATCTTAATAGTCAAGATCGTAGTAGTATATAATATATTTTTAAAAGGAGATTATTGATATGAATAAAATTCTTGAGAAAATCGGTGAACTGGGCATTGTCCCGGTAGTTAAAATCGAAAAAGCTGAAGACGCTCTCCCACTAGGAAAAGCACTTATAGATGGTGATCTTCCTATTGCTGAAATTACCTTCAGAACTTCTGCTGCCGAGGAATCAATTAAGGTTCTAAATAAAGAACTTCCTGATCTTTTGCTCGGAGCAGGCACCGTATTAACCATTGAACAGGTAAAAAAGGCGGTTTCTGCCGGTGCTCAATTTATTGTTTCCCCTGGCTTTAATCCCAAGGTAGTGGATTATTGTATAGAAAACAACATTCTGATAACGCCCGGCATCAATAACCCAACCCAGATTGAGATGGCTCTGGAAAGAGGAATCGAGGTAGTCAAATTTTTTCCTGCTGAAGCATCAGGGGGATTGCCACTGCTTGCATCTATGTCGGCACCTTATTCCGGGATAAAGTTTATTCCCACCGGAGGTATTAATTTAAATAACTTAATTTCTTACCTCTCTAACAAAAAAGTACATGCCTGTGGAGGTAGTTGGATGGTAAAGGATAACCTTATTTCTTCGGGCAATTTTGATGAGATTACCAGATTGACCAAGGAAGCAATTTCTATCATGCTTGGTTTTGAATTTGCCCACCTGGGGATTAATGAGAAAGATGAAGATAAAGCTCTTAATTCTGCCAACCTACTATCACACCTTTTTTATTTACCTGTAAAAGAGGGAACAAGCTCTGTTTTTGCTGGCCCAGCTTTTGAGGTGATTAAAAACAGATACCTGGGTGAACATGGTCATATTGCTATAGTTACTAACGATATTCACCGAGCAATAACCTACTTAAAAATGAAAGGCATTTCAGTGCTTCCGGAGACTGCAAAAGAAAAGGATGGTAAACTTAAAGCAATTTATCTAGATCAAGAAGTATCAGGATTTGCCGTTCATCTTTTGCAAAAATAATCGTTAAAAAGGAGGAAACCATGAAAAGATATATTACTTTTGGAGAAATAATGTTAAGACTTAAACCGCCTAATTGGGAAAGGTTTTTTCAGAACCCTGTTTTAGAAGCCACTTTTGGAGGTGGAGAGGCCAATGTAGCCGTAGGATTAGCCCGATTTGGTTTGAATGTAGCCTATGTTTCGGTAATTCCTAAAAATGCAATTGGAGATGCCTGTATTGGAGAATTAAGAAGGCAGGGAATAGATACTTCACTTATCATGAGAAAAGGAAATAGATTGGGCATCTACTTTTTGGAGGCCGGAGCCAATCAGAGACCATCTAAGGTTATTTACGACCGTTCTCATTCAGCTATTGCCGAAGCGAGTCCCGGTGATATCAGTTGGGACAAAGTATTTGATGGAGCAAGTTGGTTTCATATTTCCGGTATTACGCCAGCTATTTCCCTTTTAGCAGCTGATCTTTCTCTGGAAGCGGTAAAGAAAGCAAAAGAAAAAGGTGTGACTGTTTCCTGTGACCTTAATTTTAGAAAAAACCTCTGGAAATACGGAAAATCCGCTCCTGAAATTATGAGTGAGCTAGTCAAATATACTGACATTGCTATAGGGAATGAAGAGGACTGCCAGAAATCTTTAGGAGTGAAGGTAGATATTAACGTAGAGTCAGGAAAGCTGCAAGCTGAAAAATATAAAGAATTAACCGATCG
>CAYTVM010000325.1:0-2575 GCA_964441685.1 uncultured Atribacterota bacterium
ATTGAACAAAAAAAAGAATATGTATCTAAGTTAACTATTGAACAAAAAAAAGAAGAGGGTTTTGCTCTATAATATTAGGCTTTAAGTAATGAGTAGAGTAAGTGGTTTTAAAAGTTTTTCCTAATTCTCCCTTCGAGTTAATAGTAGCAACTTTAACTGAACTTGTACCTATGTCAATGGCCAGGATTAATTCAATAACATTGTAAACCTTTATTTAAATAAATAAAAAATATTATTTTTCTTATTTATATATTTTTATGTTAATATTTGCAAATTATTTTTATCTATTACTATGCAGGATAGTTGATTTCAAACAAAGAAGAGGTAACTCTTTCTATTTTAACTATTTTATTAAATTTTAAATCGATTATTAAGCCAAAAAATTTTCTTGACATAGAATAATAATAATTATATTATATATGTAGAACAGCGTTCAATAAAATATTTAACTGCGTTCTTTATTTTACCATATTTTTTTCATTAGTAAACAGCATAAAAAATTATCTTTCTATAAATCTTCATCAATAGGACAGTCAAAGATTAAGTAAATAATAAAATAAATAAGTTGTTATGGGAGTTATAAAGAATGGAAAAGAAAATAATTCAGTCCATAGATCGGGCTTTACAAGTTCTTGAGTTATTTAGCTTAGAAAAGCCTGAGTGGGGAGTAACTCAAATAAGTAAAGCTTTAAATGTTTATAAAAGTAATGTACATAATGTGCTAACCACCTTGGCTGAAAAGGGCTTTGTAATAAAAGATTCTAAAACGGATAAATACAAACTTGGTATAAAATTTTTTGAGTTGGGAAGTATCGTTATTAAAAATATGGATTTAAGAAAAATAGCTCATCCTTATATAGAAGAGTTGTCTAAGGAATTTAATGAAACAGTGCATTTAGGAATTTTAGATGAGGGAAGAGTTGTTTCTATAGAAAGGGAAGAATCTGATAAAAGCCTTTGTTCCCATATCGAGATTGGCAAAAGAACTCCTCTGCATTGTACCGCTGTTGGAAAGGTCATAATGGCCTATCTTTCTAAAGATAAAGTTGCCGTAATAGTAAAAGGAAAAGGATTAAAAAAATATACAGAAAATACTATCACAAATAAGGAAAAACTCGAAAATGAATTTAAAAAAATTCGAGAACAAGGATATGCGGTAGATAATATAGAACATGAAGAAGGAGTTAGGTGTGTGGCAGGACCAATACGAGATTATACCGGGAAGGTTATTGCTTCTATGAGTATTTCTGGTCCAGCATTCCGAATAAATGAAAATAATACTCCCAATATTGCTAAAAAAGTTAAAGAGTATTGCGATTGTATTTCTAAGGAAATGGGTTACGATTTTAATCAAAACAAATACTAAAAAATTTTTTATATAAAATTATCTATAGGAGGATATGAAATGTTTGATAAAGAAAAATACGGAAAAATACTAACCCCAATGGTGACCCCATTTAAAAAGGACCAAAGCGTGGATTATGAAGCAGCAGCATCAATTGCTAAAAAATTAGTTGAAGATAATAAAGCTGATTCCATAATTCTCTCCGGCACTACTGGTGAATTTTTTACCATGAGCTTTGAAGAAAGAGTGAAACTTTTTAAAGTGATTAAGGATACTGTCGGTAATAAAATTCCCTTAATGGCAGGAGTGGGATGTGCTTCTACTATTGAAACGATAGCCTTGGCTAAAAAAGCGGAAGAAATAGGTTTTGAAATAATGATGGTAGTTTCCCCTTATTATTCCAAACCCACACAAAAAGAACTTTATAATCACTTTAAAAAAGTAGCTGAATCAGTAAATATCCCAATGATGCTTTACAATATTCCTATCTTTACAGGTGTTAATATTAACCCTGAAACAGTAGCCAAACTTGCAGAAATAGAAAATATTGTTGCCGTAAAAGAAGAGGCAGAGCTTAACCCTAAACAGATAACTACATTTATTAATGCCACTCCAGAGGATTTTATAGTTTATTGTGGAGACGATACCATGGTTTTGGAAGCTTATGCTCAAGGAGGTACAGAGCGGATAGGTGGCATTATTAGTGGTGGATCCCATATTATTGGGATTCAACTTCGAAAGATGATCGAAATGTTTAATGAAGGTAATGTTCAAGAAGCGGCAAAGATGCAACAAAAATATTTACCACTATTTAGAATAATGGGACAGAATGGTCGCACAAACCCTGCCTCTCTTTTAAAAGAGGCGATGAAGATGTTGGGGTATAATGCAGGCATTCCTCGTTTACCTTTAAGTCCTGGTACCGAGGAAGAAATAGCAGAGGTTAAGAGGGTAATGAAAAAACTTAATATTATATAATTATAATTAGTGAAAATTATAATTATAATAAAAAGCTAATTTAGCAAGGTTCCCCACCCGTAAGAAGGGTGAGGAACAAAGCAATTTCCTATATTTTAAATTTTTACTATAATATAAGAAAAAAATAAGACTCAAAAAAATCAGTCCATGCCATGAAAAATTAAAAATTATTTAATTAGGTAATGCATAACCAAAATTGCACTAAATTTGTTCTTTGATAATTGAAATCTGTTGATTCAGTAACCTCCTTAA
>CAYTVM010000326.1:0-2568 GCA_964441685.1 uncultured Atribacterota bacterium
TGCAGACAGTCAACCCATCTACTTTTGGGATCATTAAATCAAGAATAACAAGATCGTACTCATTAATATCAAATTGATATAATGCCTCTTCTCCATCATAGGCTATGTCTACAGCATAACACTCTTCTCTAAGGCCACGCCTTAATAAATTAGCAATTTTTATTTCATCTTCTATAATAAGTATCTGCATATTTTTATTATATAAAAAGAAATATGAGAAGAATATGAGAATTCTCTTTCCAAAAATTTTAAATAATAATTGTTTTAGATATTTCTTAATTATTAAAGCATATCTGTTTAATTGTTTTTATATATTTTTAAGCTTATATTCATTTTTTTGGCATTCTCGGATAAGCTTCTAGTTATCTCTTTTCTCCTTATCTTCATTCTTAATATTTTTATTTATTCCTATTTAGAATATAAAGTATAGTTTTTATATTGAAAATCTCTACCAGCTAAAGCTCATGCCAAATCTATTAGGGATTAACCACTCTAAGGACAGACGATCATTGATTTGATATACAATTTCTTTGGTATTTGTTTCCCATCCCTCTTGACTAAATTGTCCGCCATAATTTAGCTGTACCTTTCCTAAATCTATCTGCAAGCGGGCTTGGACCAAGGCATTCAGGTCCTGTCTATTATACTGCAGGCCTACTCCGGTCCATAATCGGATTAAATAAGAGCTATAAAGATCATATTCCAGCCAGCTGCGGTAGATATCATTATCATAGTGAAAACCAACCTGCCAGCGATAAGCCGGCGAAAGAGATAATTCAAAACCTAAATTATCATTTCCCAGACTACCTCCCCAAAAGCTCAAAGAATTTTTCTCCCTTGCCGGTGCCAGATTTTCAAAACTGAGTTCGGGGATACTGGTATAGAGGTTATGCAGCCACATCTCTTCCCGGTCATAAAGATGTTCCAGTTCTGCTCCCCTAAGTAAAATAGGCATCATCAAATCGGTATTGGTAAGCCCGGCATGATTAACCGGATGTGGAAGGAAAAAAATAGGTATTTTGGGAGGATTAATGACGATGATTATATCTCCTGCTTCCTTGTTTAAAAGGAAATTATAGATATTGGGTGGAACGGCCGGGAATCTGCTCTTTTTGGTAAGAGATAACCATTCTAAAGCAGTTAACCATTCCCCGTTATAGCCAGAACTATAGTAGCCAAATACATCTTCACCTTCAAATAAGTAGCGAATTTTTTCTTCTTTTCCTTCGAAAATCATTTTCCCTTGATCCGAATAGCCAACCACGCGATGAGTATTCTCTCGATAAAAGGTAAAATCAATCTCACTTTCTAAAACAATATTCTTAGCTACCTCATCTTTTTTATCAGGATCCTTTAAATATAAGTTAGGAAAAATAAATAATAGGAGGTCATTTCCCACTATTCTCTCAATTTCTTTTCCCTGATCTGCGTTAATAAATTTACCAAAAGACATACCATGATCGCAATAAACTATTAGATTAATCTCATCAAGGTTTAATTTTTCAACCAGATGACCAAAATAACGGTCAAACCTGCGAATGCTGGCTTCATATAATCTCAGGCCCATTTCATGGCCAAGCGAATCGGTGGTAAACCAATAGAATTCTATAACCCCATAGGTTTCCAGAAGCTCGGGGATATTAAGCATGGGAAAGAACATAAAAGGATCAAACCCAGGTATTCCATAAATAAAACTCGCTTTGGCTCGCCGGGGTATATAAGAAAGCAAATGAAAGAAAGTCTTGATCTTCGATACAGCTTTTTCTTTATTCCGGTCGTAATAACCCCATCCTGGCCATCCCGTGGAATTATCTAACCCTTCTTTTAAGTGGGGAACAGCCATTTCGGTTCCTCCGGGGAAGAGACTCAGGCCATGATGAATCATGTGGCCCTCCTCAAAAACAGCCTTCAGATTAGGGAGATCACCATCTTCCATGTATTGAAAGAAATTTTGTGATGATACGGCATCCAAATGTAATATTAGGAATTTTGGAGAGGCCTCCCCCGTTACCCGGAAAGACAGCAGCATAATCATTATTATAAGCATACAAAATATTGGAAGTCTCCCGGAAGCGCCAATTTTTTTAAAATGCGGGCTATTGATTTCCAACATATTTTATTACTCCTTTATTTTTATTCCGGCTCATGGCCACTGATTTCTAGATTTTTCTTTCTTTGCTATATATTAAATATTATGTACTATCTTATTCTGAATTCTGGCTCCTGTCTTCTCTTTTCTTCACTATATACTATACACTATACTATTTTTTATTTCGCCAGATTTATTACAAATTCCTTTAAAAATTTTATAATTTCTGTAGAATTAATTCCGGAAAGATCAATTTTAGAAATTCCAGTCAATCTACGTTCCTCCTTTATTAATCTTTGTAGATAAAAAGAAGGCAGCCTACTTAATTTATCTTTTATCTTAATATTTTCCGGATATCTGAAAATTAATTTATTTTCTTTTACTACCAGAGAACTAATACCTAACTTTTTTAAAAATATCTTCAGATATATTATCTCTAATAAATTCTTTACCTCCCGGGGATAAATTCCATATCTATC
>CAYTVM010000327.1:0-2548 GCA_964441685.1 uncultured Atribacterota bacterium
ATATTTCATAAGCTAACTTTTCTACAGAATTGCCCTGAGGATTTCCAGGATAAACCCTATTTAAATTAATATCCGGAGGAAAATTTCTTACAGCTTTTTCACAGGCTAAAATATTTGCTCTTGGTAGTATTATCAAAGTTCCTTTTTCAATCTTTATATTGTCTTTTAAATATTCTACTGCTTCAATACCGGCTTTTTCATTCCCGTGTGTTCCGGCAACAGTCATTATCGTCGGTTCTTTATCATCAGTTTTAATAATATAGACAGGTGTCTCATAATCTGTCCCGACACAGATATATTCAACAGAAATTGTTTGTGGTAAAGCAGTTTGAGGAAAACAAAAAAGTAACAATATTGATATGATGAATATTATTTTTAAAAAATGTGTCAAGAGACGATTCTTTACCATTTTTTTATTTCCTGTAAGAATCGAATTTATTCGATCCATTTTATTTAATAATTTTCGTTTACCTGGGCACAATACATTATGCTTCTGCATCGTAGTCCTAACTTTTGGCACCTAATCCCGAGGAGTTCTTTGCTCTTTTTTTTCTTTCTTCTTCACTATATACTAAATACTATATACTATATACTAATTAATTTTCTCTAATTATCATTGGTACACTTTTATAAGTATCTTCCCCTAAAAATTCTATCTTTTCTTCTCCATTTTTTCTGACAATTCGGTAAGTTTTAATCTGGTAACCGGGTACCCCTTCCTGCACAATGATCTCTTTACCAGCTTCTAACTTAGGATCTTTTTCTTTAATTGTCTGGTAATCGATCATTTTCTTGTCTTTACTAATAATTTCTACTTCGAATTTATCTTTATTTTGGCCAAGAATATCTATCTGTAATCTATTCCCTAAAACTTTAGCAAATACTACTATCTCGTGTTCTAAATTATTCTTAAATCTTAAATTTTTATATTCGTAAAATATAGCCGAATCCTGCCCTAAAGGGACATATTTGGTTGCATCTCCATATATAGAATGATTATATCTCTCTATTATCGGTAGGTTGGCTAAAAGAACCGCATTATATAAAGTGCTTGATACCTGACAAATACCACCACCATAACCATTAACAAATAATCCATCGGCAATAATCGTGCTTTCCTTATACCCATCTACTTTTTCGGCAGGTCCAACATATTTATTAAAAGAAAATACCTCTTGTGGTTTTATTAATATGCCGTTTATCGCCTTAGAAGCCAATTTTATATTATATATAGTATTTTCTTCTTTATTATCCAATGAAGTAGAATATGTCCCTAATTCCCCATCTATTGCTGTTTCTGTTAAAATGTTTTGAGTAGTAACTTGAGGGGCAATAGTAATCACTGGTATATTAACAATATATTTTTCTTCATCTAAACAATTTAATGTCTTGATAATTTCTTCCTTAAATTTTTCTAAATCAAGTTTTACCCCTGTCCTGCTTTCAATAATTCTATTGCCCTCTATATAAGCATCACTGCGTATGCGGTCTATCAGAGAGATTACCTTGTTTTGAAAATCTTCAAATTTCTGGGTATTATATTCGACTCTCAAAGTTAATTCATATCCTTTTCTTCCAGCTACAATTCTCTCTTTTATCCGTCTTAAAATGTTTCCAGTACGGGCGATACTATAGGTTTCTTCAACTACTCGATCTAAATCAATAAAAGTGTCAAGCTCTTTATAAGGAATAAATTGTATTTCCTTATCTTCAAATTCTAATATACGGGGTGAATCAACTATTTTGGAAGCAATGTGCTGAAGAATCTCCCGAGTTTCCTCTTTTTTTAACCCTCCTAATTCAACCCCAAATGCTGACACCCCGGGAAATATTTTATTTCTATTTTTATATACATCAACGGCATCAACTAAACTTATTAACACAATAATTACTATTAAAAATAAAAATATTTTCTTTGCCTTAATTTTACTGCTTTTTTTCTTCTTGGAATAATATCTCAATAAACCGCACTTCCTTTTTTAGGATTATTTCTTACTATTTATATATTTTTATAATATTAGTGTAAAATTTATCTTTTTTTCTCTGTTGTCTATGGACAGGTTACTTCGTGTCCATACCCTGCCTCTGAATTTTTATTTTCTTCACACGACACGCGATAAGCAATTTTATACAATGTTCGTGCAAAATTTAGTGAGATATTTAGATAAAAGAACAATGCTACTTTTATTATCTTTCCCGTCTCTTTCTTAACTTGATACTCGATACTATATATTTGATACTATATTAATAAATAAGTTGAAAACTTCGCGATATTTAGGTATAATATTTTGAAGTAAAATAGTTGCGGGAATAGCTCAGGCGGTAGAGCGTTGGCTTCCCAAGCCAAAGGTCGCGGGTTCGAACCCCGTTTCCCGCTCCATTTTTTTCCATTACTATCACCATCCATATTTACCCACCAAGGGGACAAAAACACAACCACCATAATTTATTATTTTTAATTTATCTTTTTCCTTAATCCCCAAAAGTAGATCCTGGGAAAAAGAATTACCAACGGGAATTACTATTCTTCCTTTTTCGTTTAATTGAT
>CAYTVM010000328.1:0-2539 GCA_964441685.1 uncultured Atribacterota bacterium
TGGAAGAAATGAATCATAAAATTGAATCTTTTGCCAAAGAGGAAAATATTGAACTCACTATTAAACAATCAAATTCTGAGGGAGATATTATTGATTCTATTCAGCATTTTTCTTCCCAAGCGGATGGTTTAATTATTAATCCAGCAGCCTATACTCATTATAGTTATGCTATTGCGGATGCGCTTAGGGACTGTAAAATTCCCACAATTGAAGTTCATCTTTCTGATATATATTCTCGGGAAGATTTTCGAAAAAAATCAGTGACTGCTTCTGCTTGCACAGAACAGATTGCTGGATTTGGATACCAGAGTTATATTCTCGCAGTCTATGCTCTTCAAGATTTAATAAGGAGTAAACCAGAAAAAATTAAATAAAATAATGATAACTTGGTCATCACGAAGAGTTTTATCATACTCTTCGTGATGAGTGAGTGAAACGATCGAAGCAATCTCTATATTTGCATCTCTCACTTTGTACCCGTATTTTTAATTAGTTAATCGGTAAATTATTATTACTTTATTAACCAGTAGGTCAATTGCTAGAAAGGAGAAAAAAATGGAAGGAGAAAGTGATTTTAGCTTTAAAAAAATAACGATTATTGGTGCAGGTCTTATCGGCGGCTCACTAGGATTGGCTTTAAAAGAAAAGGAACCGAATTTTAAAATTATAGGAATAGACAAACAAGAAATAATCGAGAAAGCAATTATCCGAGGTGCTATTGATGAAGGTACAATCAATCTCAAAGAAGGAATAAAAGAAGCAGATGTAGTAATTTTAGCTACTCCTGTAAAAGTAATTTTAGATTTATTGCCACAAATTAATCCTTTTCTCAAAAAAGGATGTCTGGTAACTGATACCGGTAGCACTAAAACTCAGATTGTAAAAAAAGCAAATAAAGTGTTATCTAAAGACATTCAATTTATTGGCGGTCATCCTATGGCAGGTTCAGAAAAATATGGTATAAATTCGGCCGATCCCCATCTCTTTCTGCATAAAACTTATATCCTAACTCCTACTCATAAAAATAATTTAATAGCACTTGAAAAGATGTTTTTATTAATTAAGATGCTGGAAGCAAATAAACTGATATTAGACCCTCTCGAACATGATAGAATTGTTAGTACAGTGAGTCATCTGCCTCAGATTATCGCAGTTTCACTAATTAATACAGTAGGTGAATTAGCTCTACGAGAAAAAAATAATAATTATTTCAAAGTCATTGGAGGAGGATTTAAGGATATGACTCGAATTGCCTCCAGTCCTTATAAGATATGGGAAGATATTTGCCAAACCAATCAAGAAAATATTTTGAGATCGATACAGGAATTTAGAAATTATCTGGAAGTAATAGAAGAAAAGCTTAAAAATGATCCGAGCAGCTTGAAAGAAGAATTTCAAAAAGCAAGCAAATTAAGAGAAACGCTTTAAATTAAATATTTTTACCAACACACAAACCCACCTAAAAACTTTTTGACAAGGACATCAAACCATGCTAAAATAATGAAGACTGATATATCAATGATATAAATATATCATTACAAAAAATAAGATTAGTTGAATGAGGTGAGAGAAATAGAAAAAGAATTTTTAAGCGAAAAAGCCTATAGACTAATTAAAAATAAAGTTATTTCGTCTTATGACCAGCATCTTAGTATAAGAAAAATATCTAAAGAGCTTAATATGGGCTATTCCCCAATAAGAGAAGCATGTCAACGCTTGCATCAAGAAGGGTTACTAGAAGGATTGGCAGGGGTAGGTTATTTTATTCCCCAAATAGAGATGAAAAGCATCATTGAAATATTTGAAGTCCGTAAAATTGTAGAAAAACATGTTTTTAAACAAGTTTTTGACTCCTTAACCGATGAACACCTAATGGCTCTCTCTGATTATACCACAAAAGAAATTAATTCTCTTCAACAAAAAGATATAAAAAGCTTTCATAAGTATGATAAAAAATTTCACATGTTATTTTTTGAAATATACAATAATTCAGTTTTGTTAAATCTAATGAAAAATGTTATGGATAAATATTATATTTGTTCTTACAAAACACTGAATAGTATTGATAAAAAAGGAAATGTGGATGCGATTGAAGAACACAAGAGCATCATTAAATATTTAAAACAAAAAAATAAACAAAAAGCAATTGTAGAATTAACAAAACACATTCGTAATAGTGAAGAAAGAATAAAAAAAGGATATTATCATTGATAATTGATAAAAGAAAATTTCTTTATCATAATTTGATAATCATTAACAGTGGTAATAGAAACATAAAATTTCAAGTCTACCACAAAAGAAAAAGGAGAAATATTAAATGATACATGTAAGAACCAAAATACAAAGACCACCACAAGAGTTAATTGAGAAGTTTAAGCCTATTTCTGTTGCAACAGTTTATGAAGCTTCGGGTAGAAAAGGATTTGTAAATCCTAAAATTAAACCGATATTTAGAGGGATGAAATTGTGCGGGCCAGCTTTTACGGTCCAAACTGTTCCGGGAGACAATCTTATGTTGCACAAAGCTTTAGAAAAAACA
>CAYTVM010000329.1:0-2532 GCA_964441685.1 uncultured Atribacterota bacterium
AAAGCTGAAGGAGAAAAAGGTCCCAGATATTTTCTAAAAGGGAAAAGCGAGCAGGAATTTATCAGAATGAATTCTAATTCTTATCTGGGAATGTCCTTAAGAGATGAAATTATTAAAGTTGAAGAAAAAACAACTAGAGAATATGGAGTTGGACCGGGAGCTGTCCGTTTTATCAGTGGAACATTCCAATCTCATCGGAAACTGGAAAATAAATTAGCAGTATTTCACCAAAGAGATGATGCTATGCTGTTCAGTTCAGCTTATTCAACAGTAGTAGGGATCTTAACCCCTCTCATCACTTCTAATACTATAGTAATAAGTGATGAATTAAACCATAATTGTATCATCAATGCCCTTCGACTTTCCCGGCCAAAAGATAAAAAAATCTACAAACATCTGGACATAAACGAGCTCGAAGAAAGAATAAAAGAATCTGTTGGCCAGGCAAAAAGATTAATCATTGTCACCGACGGTATCTTCAGCATGAGAGGTGATTATGCTTCTCTGGATATTATTTCTAAACTTTCTAAAAAATACGATCGAGAGTTTCCGGAAAATATTCTGCTTGTAGTAGACGATTCTCACGGTATTGGGGCTTATGGAAAGACCGGTAGAGGTACGGAAGAATATACTGCTGCAAAAGGAATAGATGTATTAGTGGGAACCCTGGGAAAAGCATTTGGAGTAAACGGCGGATATGTAACTTCCAATCAGACGGTTATCACTTACTTAAGAGAAACAGCACCGATGTATATCTATTCTAATCCCATTTCCCCTGCCGAGGCGAGTGCGGCTCTAAAATCTTTGGAAATACTTAACAGCGAAAAAGGGAAAGACATTTTAGCCCGTCTTCACCAGATGACCAAAAAATTTGAAAAGGGTCTCCTTGATCTGGGATATGAAATAATTGTGAGTGACCACCCTATTGTTCCTTTAATGGTAAGAGATAGTAAAAAAACAACAGAGTTGGTAAACTATCTTATTAAAAATGGCATATTGGCGACAGGTCTTAATTACCCGGTAGTCCCTAAGGGTGATGAGGAAATAAGATTTCAGATCAATGCCGATCACACTCCTTATGATATTGACTATGCCCTGACTGTTCTAAAGAACTATAAACAAAAAAATTAATATATTTGAATGACCTAAAAGACAAAACAAAGTAAAATATTTTGAATATTGAATCATGTATGATAACATGTGGATAGAAAAATTATTCCAATATTTATCTATTCCTAAAATATATTTAAATATTTACAAATTAATGTCTAAAACCCTCTTATTTGGGGAATATAATAAGTAGAAAAGAGAAACTTGAAAAGAGAATAAATATTTTAGCAGCTAACCAAGTTGATAAAGGCAAATCAATCGAAAGGTTGAGACGCAAAGCAATGGGCCTAAAGCATATAAATTGCTAAGGCAGCCAGGTTACCGACTTTTTTTTGTTTGAAAAAAGAATAAGAAATTTACCAAGTTGATAAAGGCAAACTACCCGAAAGGATAGGACGCAAAGCAATGGGCCTAAAGCATAAAAAGTGCTAAGGCAGCCAGGCTACCGACTTTTTTTTGTTTGAAAAAAGCCCATGCTTTGATAAGGATGCCTTCACAACTTAAATTTAAAAATTTAAGACTCTGTAAAAAAACAGAGGGAATGGAAGGAACTAATATGAAAGTAAAAGCAATGGGCAAAGCAACCATAACCCTGTTTTTAATGTTGATAGTCACTCTTTTTCTGACCTCTTGTAATGGGGTGGTTACCCCTGAACTTCAACTTGATTTAGATGAAGCGCTAAATAAGGTCGAGGAAATAGATTCTGCTTATCTGGATGTACCTTATGAAAAATATGCCGGATACAATTGGTGTTTACCTGCATCAGGTGCAATGGCTTTTAAATATTTCGGAGAAAATATTAGCCAATCCGAGATAGCCGGTAAAGTGATCACCAATGGCATTAGTTCGGTATTTAAATTTATCAGTTACGCCAAGAGTTTAGGATTTGAGACTAAATATCAATCCAAGACCATTGAGGAAATAAAGATTTTATTGAAAGAGGATATCCCGGTCATTGCCATACAAAATTATAGCCTGACTATCCTTAAATCTCATGCCCGGGTGATCATCGGATTTGATGATGAAACGCAGGAAATAATCACTAACGACCCAACCGCCGGAAAAGATTACAAAATATCTTATGTTGATTTTTTAGCCCTTAATTTCAATAGTAGTCCTGATAAGTGTAAGATTATCGTCCTTTCACCGGGAGAAGTTGACATCTCAAATGCCGAGCTGATTGACGATATAGATAATTCTTAGAATACACCATAACCATTATGATTTATCAAATGAAAAGGAGAATAAATGATGAAAATAAAATACGATTATTGTAAAATAGCTCCTCAGCAAGATAAATATGTGGTGGAGTACGGACACAATACTTACAAGGGATCTATTCTATCTTCACCGATAAAGGTATCGGATAGAACTTTTTCCACCGAAAAAAAAGCTGTCCGCTTTGCCAAAAAGATCGTACC
>CAYTVM010000330.1:0-2529 GCA_964441685.1 uncultured Atribacterota bacterium
ATGATATAGTCGCCATAATTAAAGATAGCACTTCTGCTAAAATTAATCCCTGTCTTTGGACAAGAGATACTATAAAAAAAGTTAGGGAAGCGATAAAAACAATATAGGGAGTAATATCTCCCAGTTCATCTGCCTGGCCGATAGAATTTGTAATACTTATCAACCAGATTACGGTTAGGGGAATAGATAAATAGCTAAGATAAAGGTAACCTTCCGATGAGGAGGAAGGAGCTCGTAAAAACTCTATTTTAATCCCAGAATAAACTACAATTAGTGAAATTAAAACTTGAAATATTAATTTAATCCCTGGTGAAAGCTTGGTTTTTCTGTCTGCCCTCCCCAAGAGGACCATTAGCAAACTACAAAAAACGATACATACAACTTTAAATACTATTCCAGTTTCAAACATATAAATTATTTTCCTTTATCTATTGTTTTATTTATTGCTTATTTCTTTTTAATTCCTTTTTTTGCATTTTTTTATGTTTTTATTTTTTATTCTTAATCCAATGATTTATATACGATAAAAGTATCTCTAACTCCTTCTTTTTTTTGGAAATATTTTTAAAATAAAAAATAATTAGTAAATATTCTCTTTAAACCAGTATACTGTCTTTTCTAGGCCATTTGAAAAATCAAATTTAGGCTGCCATCCCAAAACTTTTTTAATTAAACAGCAATTCAGAATATTCTTCCTTAAATCACCTTCTCTAGGGGGACCGTAATTTGCAAGATGAGGAAAGTTTATAATTTCCTTTAAAAGATAAAATATTTCATTTACTGAGATCCCTCGACCGGTTCCTAGATTAAAGCTATTAAATTTAAATTCGGTTTCTACTCCCGCTTTAGATTTAGCTTCGGGTTCTTTTTGTTCTTCTTTGTTTTTTTCATTTTCTTTTTTCTGAGTAAGTTCAGATAATTTTACCATATTTTGAAGGGCGAGTAAATTGGCTTGAGCAACATCTTTTACATAAATATAGTCTCTGATACATTCTCCATCACCATTTATAGTAGGAATCTTACCTTTTAACATCTTTTCTATAAATATAGCAATAACTCCGGCCTCGCCATAAGGGTCCTGCCGGGGTCCATAGACATTTCCATATCTTAGTGCTACATAAGGGAGACGATAATTTTTCTGATAGAAATTAAGATAATGCTCTACAGTAACTTTACTGATTCCATAAGGTGATTGGGGGCTAAAAGGGTAATCCTCGCTAATGGGAAAATGCTCTGGTTCTCCGTAAACAGTTCCTCCGCTTGAAGCAAAAACTATTCCCTTGATCTGGTGATTAACACAGCGTTGCAATAAATTCAAAGAACCTAGGATATTGATTTGTGCATCAAATAAAGGTTCTCTTACAGAAAAAGATACGCTAATTTGCGCAGCCTCATGGCATACATAATCAGGTTTTTCCTGCTCAAATACTTCCGTTAATCCCTTTTGGTTGGTAATATTTAATTTGTAAAACCGAGCTTTTTTGTTGATATTCTCCTCTCTTCCGGAAGATAAATCATCAACTATTACAACTTTATAATTACTCTCTATCAATAAATCCACAATATGTGACCCAATAAATCCAGCTCCACCAGTAACTAAAACAGTGGTTTTTTTATTTTCACTTAATTGTACTTTTCTTTTTTCTAATTTCATGTTTCTCTTCCTCTCTGCCATTAAAAAATTTCCTAAAGATGCCTGGCAAGGGGCACCTTTGAGAAACTTTTTAGATTAAGACGCTAAGATAAGGGCGATTACACTACAGATAGCACTTATTCCCCATAAGATAAACACCACATTTTTATGTGATATCCCCCGGACCAAAAGACGATGATGAAGATGCCCTTTATCGGCCTGGAATATAGGATGATGCTCTTGGTATCTTCTCCATATAGCAAACAGGGTATCAAAAATAGGTAGAGCTAAAATGATAATAGAAATAAAAATAAATAAGATATTTCCGCTATTTAGCACCCACAAAGCCCCTACAGAGGCTAATATGAAGCCGGCAAAAGTACTGCCGGAATCTCCTAAAAATATTTTAGCTGGATAAAAGTTAAATTTTAAAAAAGCTAACATACTCCCTACTAAGGCAATAGATACAAAACTGAGAGTCTCCAAATTTTGCCTTAAGCCTAAAACAAAAAAAGTAATTAAGGCAATAAGAGAAACTCCGCATGCCAGTCCATCTAAACCATCTATCAAATTGATAGAGTTAGTCACTCCCACTATCCAGAAGATTAAAATAGGATAAAGAAGATAACCTAATAAATCAAAGCTTTTTAATTGATTAACGATAAAATTATTTATTAAATCATTATTATATATAATCACTATTAATGCCGGTATCATCTGAATGATAAATTTATGTTTAGGAGAGAGGTTGACAATGTCATCTACTACCCCTAACAATAGTATAATTATCCCTCCTATCAATAGAGCTCTAAATTGTCCCTCTATCTCTGTTACAAAGAGTAAACTCAGTAAAAATCCAAAAAAAATAACTATCCCTCCCAAATTAGGGATAGCTT
>CAYTVM010000331.1:0-2528 GCA_964441685.1 uncultured Atribacterota bacterium
ATATTTTTTAGGAGATACACCAATGAATTCTCGAGAAAGAGTAAGAAAAGCCCTTAATCACCAAGAAACCGAGCGTATTCCTCTTGATTTAGGTTCTACTTTGGTGACCGGAATTCAGGCAAGCACTTATGCTAAATTAAGAAGGTCCTTGGGCTTAAAGGATAAATCAGTAAGTATAGTCGATCCTTACCAGATGCTTGGCGAAGTTGAGATGGATGTCATAGGGAAATTAGGGATTGATACTATAGGATTATGGCTTCCTACCAATTTTTTTGGATTTAAAAATGAGAATTGGAAACCCTGGAAATTATTTGACGGAACTAAAGTAATGGTACCTGAAAAATTTACTACTAAAAAGGATGACGAAGGTAATTTCTATCTCTATCCCCAGGGGGATAGGTCAGTTCCTCCCTGTGCAAAGATGCCTCAAGATGGTTATTATTTTGATCTTTTGCTACGACAAGAACTTTTTAATGAGAGAAATCTAAATCCGGAGGATTGGGTTAATCAGCAGTACTCAATTTTTTCTGAGGATACATTAAGATATTTAGAGAAGAAGGCAGATGAGTTGTATAGGAATACAGACCTTTGTATCGTTGGAGAGTTTATTGATGCAGGCTTTGGAGATATTTCTTCGGTACCAGGTCCAACCATCAAAAATCCCCAGGGGATTAGGGAACCGGTAAAATGGATTATCGCTCATATTGAATATCCCGATTATATCAAGGGAATCTTTGAATTGCAATGTGAAATAGCACTGAAAAACTTGCAACTCTCTTATGAAGCAGTAGGAAATAAGATAGATGTTATTATGGTTAGCGGAACAGATTTTGGGACTCAAAGTACTACCTTTATATCACCTGATATGTATCGAGAGTTTTACAAACCCTTTCACAAGAGGATAAATGATTGGATTCATAAGAACACACCATGGAAAACTTTTTATCATAGTTGTGGGGCTATCAGTACCTTTTTAGATGATTTTATAGAAGCAGGAGTAGATATTTTAAATCCTGTTCAGACCTCAGCCAAGGATATGGGTCCCAAAATATTAAAGGAGAAGTACGGAGATCAATTGGTATTTTGGGGTGGCGGAGTAGATACACAGAGGACGCTTCCCTTTGGTACTCCCGAAGAGGTAAGAAGGGAAGTCAAAGAACGTTGCCAGATATTTGGAAAGGGAGGAGGTTTTGTATTTAATACTATTCACAACATTCAGTCAAAAGTTCCCATTGAAAATCTTATGGCCATGTTCCAAATGGTAAAGGAATTTAGAGTTTAAAAAATATTTAAATTAATTAAAAATTTGGAGAAGGGAAAGAAAATGCAGTTTTCACTATGTATAGATTCAATATATCCCAAAGATAATGTAAAGGAAAAACTTGAAAAAATAAAACAGGCAGGATTTAAATTTATTGAATTCTGGGATTGGCGGGATAAAGATTTAGAGCTAATCATAAATAGCGGTTTAAAAGTTACGAATTTTAGCGGGAACAGAGTATCATCTTTAACCCTGGACAGCAAAGAAAAGATTATTCAAGAAGTAGATGCTTCCATAGATGCAGCTAAGAAATTGAAATGTGACTGCCTTATGTTGTTATCAGATAGATTAGAGAGTGATGGAAGTGTCAAGATTAATTCGATAAGCAGTGAAAAAAAATTACTTAACTTATATGATAACCTTGGAGTCCTGGCAGAGGTTGCTAAAAAGAAAAACATTATATTGGTGATAGAACCTTTAAATTCTTTAAAGGACCATAAAAATTATTTTTTAGAGAATTTTCAAACAACCCTCGAATTGATTAAGTCAGTAAATTCTGAGTATCTTAAAATACTTTACGATATATACCATATGCAGATTATGGAGGGGAATGTCTTAGAAACTTTACAAAAATATCACCAATTTATTGGATATATCCATATAGCGAATGTCCCTTACCGATGTGAGCCCTGGATTGGAGAACTTGACTATAAGTTTATTCTTGAAGAACTCTCCAAAGTTTATTCAGGATTTGTAGGTTTTGAATTTTTTGTTAAAAGTCAAAATTTTACCTATGAAAAACTTTTTAAATGGATTCAATCAGTTGATTTATAAAAAGAATATATTATAAATGATTACTCAGATTCCCGATAGGTATGGAATTTAATCTGCGTAGTCGGCTATAGTCTCTGTAATTATTTATTTATAGATTTAAAAATAATAAGAAAGGAAGCGTAAGTTATGGAAAAAGTTAATATTGGTATCATTGGTGTTGGCAGAATAGGGAGATTACATGCCCGAAATTTAAAACATGAGATTCCCGGGTCAAAAGTATTAGCAGTTGCTGATATATTTGAAAAGAGTGCCAGGGAGACAGCCTCTCAATTAGAAATACCGCTTGCTGAAAAAGATTATCAGGTTTTATTAGAAAACAAGGATATCGATGCAGTGGTCATTTGTTCATCTACCGATACCCATGCGCAAATAATTTCCGAAGCAGCCCAGGCAGGGAAGCATATTTTCTGCGAAAAACCTATCGCCTTGGATA